>NZ_JBFEGM010000011.1:0-108386 GCF_047228845.1 Sporosarcina pasadenensis | reverse complement strand
CAAGCCGCCGCGCGCTCAAAGGGGAGTCATCCGCGCTCAAAGCAAGCCGGCCGCGCGCTCAAAGGGGAGCCATCCGCGCTCAAAGCAAGCTGCGCGCGCTCAAAGGGGAGCCATCCACGCTCAAAGAGTGTCCATCCGCGCTCAAAACAAGCCTTCCTCCAAACAAAAAAACGATGCGAGAATCAAGATTCTCGCATCACTTAATCATTCAGCATCGCTGAGGCGCTTGCCTCCGGTTGCGTAATGGTTTTTCGACATTTCTTCGATGATGACAGAAACGTTTTGAATAGGAGCACCCGTCGTTTCAGCGACGACTGCAGATACTTTTTCACAGAGATTGCGCTTCTGCTCATCCGTGCGGCCCTCAATCATTTTTACGGTTACGATTGGCATACTAGTTCCCCCTTTCGCTCATATTTAGGTATAGTGTATATAATAGCAGAATGGGAGGGGTTATAGAAATGACGAATGAGCAGAAACCGAAACGGAAAATGGGATTCACCATTATAAAAGATGATCCGACCGATGGGCACGGAGGATTCGGAATCGGGGCATTGTCATTGGAAAACGTCTCGCCGGTCATCATCGATATCGAAGAAGGGGAAGCGCGCATCGAAATTGGGGCGATGCATGCCCGCAGCGACACGGAGCGCGGTGTGAAGTTCACGACGAACCGCGAAGATTCCGAAGGCGGGAAACCGTACTGGCTCGTCTGGGTGACAATCGATTTCCAGCAGGAAGGTCCTTATTATGCAGGTGTCACTGCATGTGAAATGATCGTAAACCGTGAAAAGCGCAGAGGATACAAGCTTCTTGCGGATCATGTGAATAAAATGGACAAATCGATGAAACGGAATATTATGGTTGATCATATGGACGACAAGTCGAAACAGATCCTCGCAGACTTCCTGTCGACGCACAACAAGGAAATGTGGGAGCGCAGCGAACCGAAATTGCGTATCGATCTAGGTGCCGAATCGCCGCAATTATGAACAAACTGTGAAACTTGGTGACCTCTACCACTTCGGAGGTTGAATGTCTGAGAAAAAGGAAGTACACTGAAATTACAGCTTGCGATTGTAAGCTAGGACAACCGGAAAGTGCGCCATCTGTCAATTGCTGGTTCAACACAACCCAAGCATTGTTCCATCATTTGATAGACCGCATTCGACGGTAAAAAAGCTTTGCCCCACTGATTCAATTCAGAAGGGCAAAGCTTTTTTGATTTGTGAACGTTAAACTTCTCGTTAATGCACTTATAACTTCTCGTTCACTGTCCGAGAGTTCTCATTAATTCCATAAGACTTCTCGTTCTCCATCCAAAAGTTCTCAATAAAGCCTCAATACTTCTCATTCACTCTCCAGAACTTCTCGTTAAATCCCAGAAACCGCTCAATCACTACGTCACTCAAAGAAAGAGAAAGGGAACAGTTCGAATGTGCCGGAGTCGTGGTCATCGCCGTTTCGCTGTTCACGCAAGTTTTTGTCGGTGCACAGCTTTTGCGGCATGTCTTTCTCCTTTAAATACATAAGCCGCTGCTTCGGGCATTCGTTGACTGCGATGCCGCCGGTTTCGACGTCGACGATGACGCCGCTCACACCTTTCGGAGGAATGAACGGCTCCGGAGTTTTGCCCGCGTGGACAGTTTCCATGAAGTCGATCCATATTTTCTTCGAGGCGGCCTTGTCTTCAGGCTCCGTCAATTGCTGGCCCACGTCATAGCCCGTCCAGATCCCCGCCGTAAGCGAAGGGGTGTAGCCGATCAAGTATTGGTCGGATATGGTCGTGCCTGATTTTGCCGCGTACGGCCGTTTTTGCTTCGAGCGCATTGACAGCCCTGTCGAGATGGAGTAATCGTTGAAAACCGGGTCGAACATGCCCGTCAGCAAATGGGTGAGCACGAATGCGTCCTGCTCGGTGATGACCCGCTTAGTGATCTTCTTTGGCTGTTCGTACACCGTTTTCCCGTCCGCGTCCGTGATCGAAAGAATCGTCGTCGGTTCCACTTCCAATCCTCCCGACGAAAGCCGGTTATATGCGTTTGTCATCTCCAGTAAAGTAACGGTCGAAGTGCCCAAAGCGACAGCGGGCGATTCCTGGAACTTGACGTCGAGCCCGAGCCGTTCCGCCATTTTATTGAACTTTTTATATCCGATATCCTCAAGCGTCTTCACGGCGTAAATATTATCCGAAATGGCGATCGCCTGCGCGAGGGAGATCGGATGTCCCGCAAACTTGCCGTTAATGTTTTTCGGCTCATACGTCGAGCGGCCTTCGTCATACGTGAAGATCGTCCGTTCCGTCGACATGAAAGTAAGCGGATTATAGCCATCCTCGAGCGCCGCCGCGTACAGGATCGGCTTCATCGCGGACCCCGGCTGCCGTTTCGCCTGCGTTACCCGGTTGAAAGGGCTCTCTCTGTAATCAATCCCTCCGACGAGCGAAGTGATTGCCCCGGTTTCAGGCTCCATTGACATGAAGCCGACTTGCAACCCGCTATCCGGCATCCATTTATTGATGTATTCCTCCGCCGTCTGCTGGTGATGCGGGTCGAGCGTCGTCCGGATCGTCCAGCCGCCTTCCGCAGGATAGCGGCCCTTTTTATTCAAAATCTGCTCCGCTTCCCGCCACACTTCATCCAAAAAGTATGGGGCGACCCGCTTCATGTCCTTCCAGTCCTCGGTCTTCAGTGTCACCGCCACGTCCACCGCGCGCTGCCGCTGCACTTCGGTAATGAAACCCTGTTCCTCCATGAGGGAGAGGATCAGCAATTGGCGATTTCGGGAACGCTCCGGATTATCCAACGGGTCGTAAACGGATGGCCCTTTCGCAATCGCTGTAATGACCGCAGCTTCTTCAAGTGTCAAATCACTAACCGACTTCGCGAAATAAAACCTGCTTGCCGCCTCGACACCGTACATTCCATGACCGAAATAGATCGTATTCAAATAGCCTTCCAATATGACATCTTTGTCGTAAAAAGTTTCCAACCGATACGCATAGAGCGATTCTTTTATTTTCCGGTTCCATGATTTTTCATGTGTCAAAAACAAATTCCGGGCATACTGCATAGTGATGGAGCTCGCGCCTTCCGCTTTCCGCATCGTCTTCACGTCTTTCAAAACAGCCCCGGCAATCCGTTTGTAATCAAACCCGTTATGTTCATAAAAATTGCGGTCCTCCGTCGCGATGACTGCGTCAATCAGGAACGGAGAAATTTCATCTAAACCTACCCAATACCGACGCTCCGCGGAAAACTTGTCGCCGATTTGCCGTCCGTTCTTATCGAGGAACACGCTCGCTTTCGGCACGCTCAACGAAGGGGCGCCCGTAATTTGCGCATAAAGGCGAAGGCATAGAAACATAGTGAAAAACGCCGTCAGCGCCGTTACAATCAGCAGGCCGATCCGTCGAGTGAAGTTTTTTCTTTTCTTTTTCTTTATATAATCGACTCGTCTCATACAATCCCTTCTCCCACCGTTCTTTCCAGTCAGTATGGAACAGGCGCGGACAGATTAAACGGGAATTCGATAAAAACATAGATTTGATTCCGACAATTCACGATGTATTGGAATAGTGGGGAGAAAAACGATATAATGAATAGATATTTTGAACGTCAAGGGCGGTGCAAGAGTGGAATCAAATAAGGATGGACAAATCGTCGATGTCCGGCTCCAATCAACAATCCGGCATGTTGGCCAAGCTGCGGACAAGCATGAACTGGAAGCGTCGGGTACATTGATTGAAAAAGCGGGAAAGACTTATTTGCGATTTGTGGAAGATTTGAACGGTGAACAAGTGCGGACGACGGTGAAGCTGGAAGAGGGAGACGCATTGATCATGCGGAACGGAGCGGTTCAAATGCGCTTGCCGTTCTCGCTCGACGAAATGCGACCGGGCACGTATGGCAACGGTCCGGCAACTTTCGATCTCCTCGTGAAGACGACGAAGCTGGAAGTCGGGGCGGACAAATTCACGGCGCATTATGAGCTGCATGCGGAAGGCGCATTGCTCGGCAGACACGAACTGACGATTACATATACGGAGGGACAAAAATGAACGCAGTTGAAAAGATCCAACAGGAAATAAAAGACGCATTCCGCGAGGCGGTGCTCGCTTCGGGACTGGCGGAGGAATCCGTAATGCCGGATATCATCCTTGAAACGCCGAAAAACAAAGAGAACGGGGACTATGCAACGAATATCGCGATGCAATTGACGAAAATCGCGAAAAAGCCGCCTCGTGCCATTGCGGAAGCTATCCTTGAGAAATTGGACACATCTTCGACTTCCATCAATTCATTGGAAATTGCGGGACCAGGGTTCATCAACATCAAGCTGAAAAGCGATTATTTAGGGGAAGTCGTGAAAACGGTACTTGCCCAAGGAGCCGATTACGGCCGTTCTACGTATGGCGAGAATCTAAAGGTCCAAGTCGAATTCGTCTCGGCAAATCCGACGGGCGACTTGCATCTAGGCCATGCGCGTGGGGCGTCGATCGGTGATTCACTGTGCAATATCCTCGATTTTGCGGGCTTTGACGTTTCACGGGAATATTACATCAATGACGCGGGCAATCAAGTGAATAACTTGGCCCTTTCAGTCGAGGCGCGATACTTCCAAGCATTGGGTCTTGAAAAGGAAATGCCGGAGGACGGCTATCATGGACAGGACATCATTGATATCGGCAAAAAGCTTGCTGAGGAATTTGGCGATCAGTACGTGAACGTCCCTGAAAAGGAGCGTCAGGATTTCTTCCGGAAATACGGACTTGAATTCGAATTGGCGAAACTGAAGAAGGACTTGGAAGATTTCCGCGTACCCTTCGATAATTGGTTCTCGGAAACGTCGCTCTATACGGACGGGAAGATCGGAATCGCTCTCGATAAATTGCGCGCGAACGGACATGTATTCGAAGAGGACGGCGCGACGTGGTTCCGCTCGACGACATTCGGGGACGATAAAGACCGCGTCCTCATTAAGAATGACGGCACATACACATATTTGACGCCGGACATCGCGTACCACGAAGACAAGCTCCGCCGCGGCTTCGACAAGCTCATCAACATTTGGGGAGCTGACCACCATGGGTACATTCCGCGGATGAAAGCGGCAATCGAGGCGCTCGGCTACGACCGCGATACGCTTGAAGTGGAAGTTGCGCAAATGGTGCAGCTTTATAAGGATGGCGAGAAATTCAAAATGAGCAAACGTACCGGAAAAGCGGTTACGTTGCGCGAACTCGTCGAAGAGGTCGGCTTGGACGCTGTCCGTTATTTCTTCGCGATGCGCTCCGCCGATTCGCAAATGGACTTCGATTTGGATTTGGCCATTTCGCAATCCAATGAAAACCCGGTTTATTATTCGCAATACGCGCACGCGCGTATTTCATCAATTCTCCGTCAAGCGGATGAAGCGAACCTTGCAGCATCGACGGAACATGTTGAGTTATTGCAGACGGAAAAGGAATTGTCGTTGCTGAAGAAAATCGGCGACTTCCCGCGTGCCGTCAGCGATTCTGCTCGACTCCGCTCACCGCACCGGATTACAAACTACATCCAGGAGCTGGCAGCAGAATTCCACAGTTTCTACAACGCTGAAAAAGTGCTCGATCCGGACAACCGCGACCTGTCCGAAGCGCGTCTAGCATTGATTACAGCAACACGCACGACAATCGCCAACGCATTGAAACTCATCGGCGTTGCCGCACCAGAAAGAATGTAAAAATGATACGCCCCTCCGAATGTGGAGGGGCGTTTTTTTGACCAAATACGCTCAAAAGCTGTGAAATACGCATAAATTCCCGGAAAGAAGCATAAACCCGGGAAAAGACGCATAAATCCTAGAAACTACGCATAAACGCTAATAATGACGCATAAATCCTAATAATTACGCATAAACCCGAAAATGCACCCTCTCGACATCGCACAAAACTATAGTATAATTAATGCGAATCACAATTACATAACCAAACGTGAAGGTGCCCCGCCGTCAACGCTGGGGTTAAAAGGGAAGCCGGTTCGATTCCGGCGCGGTCCCGCCACTGTACATGCTCGCAAGCCGCAAGTTGCCACTGGAGAAATTCCGGGAAGGCGCGGTACGCGATGAGCATAAGCCAGGAGACCTGCCTTCATGAGTCACCCGTACCCTACGAGGATAGGTTTGGTGGAAATCAGCGCTGTTCTGTTGCTGTATTTTTACTAAACACATTCCTCCGTCCACAAAACGGGGGATTTTTATTTGGAACAAACAGGAGGAAATTGGAATGAAGAAGATGTGGCAGCTTTGGCTAACAGCAATCCTAGCGACGTTCCTGCTCGCGGCATGCGGCACGGAAAACGCGGAGAAAGACAACAAACCAGCAACAGAAAATACACAGAAAGAAGCGAAGACTGCGGAAGCGGCATTCCCGGTCACGCTTACAGATGCGGTCGGCAATGACATTACGCTCGAACAAGCCCCTGAAACAATCGTCTCCATGATTCCGAGCAATACGGAAATCCTGTTCGCGCTCGGCCTGAACGACGAAATTGTCGGCGTCAACGATTGGGATAACTATCCGGAAGAAGCATTGGAGAAAGAGAAAATCGGCGGACAGGAATTCAATGTCGAAAAGATCGTCTCGATGACACCGGATATCGTGTTCGCTCATGAATCGATGCTTGGCATTAGCGACGAAGGCTTGCAACAGCTCCGCGACGCGGGAATCAATGTATTCGTCGTGAAAAATGCGGCGGATTTCGAAGAGACATACGAAACGATTGAAACGCTCGGCAAGGCGACTGGCAAATCTGAAGAAGCCGCTACAATCATCGAGGATATGAAAGCGAAAGTCGAAGAAGTTCTCGCGAAAACAGCAACTGTCGAGAATAAAAAACGTGTACTCATTGAAAACTCGGATGCGCCAGAAATTTATGCTCCGGGGAAAAATACATTCATGCAAGAAATGCTTGATATGATCGGTGCTGAAAACATTGTAACGGAAGAAGACTGGGTCATGATCAGCCCGGAGGAAATCGTCAGCCAGAACCCTGACGTCATCCTCATCATGTACAGCTATGTGCCGGATATCGTTGAAAGTGTGAAAAACCGGGACGGCTTCGGTGACATCACTGCTGTCAAAGAAGATGCGGTCGTCCAAGTCAATGAAGACATAACGAGCCGCACAGGTCCACGTCTCGCAATCGGCCTGGAAGAAGTGGCAAAAGCCATCTATCCGGAGGCGTTTGGTGAATAAAGCAACACTCGCCTACATCGTGTCCGCCGCCACACTTATCGTGGCGGTATGGCTCGGTGTTTCGATTGGAACCGTTAAAATTCCGATCAGCACGTTTTGGGATGCGTCTGATACGACCGCCTCAAATATCCTATGGAAAATCCGAATGCCCCGCGTCATTTTAGCAGGGCTTGTCGGTGCAGCGCTCGCCATTTCAGGAGCCGCTTTCCAAGGATTGCTGAAAAACCCGCTTGCTGATCCATACACACTCGGAGTGTCATCCGGCGCCTCGGTGGGTGCTGTCGTGACACTCTTTTTCGGTTTGTCGATTCCAATCCTAGGCACATACACTTTACCTGTCTTCAGCATGATCGGGGCCGCCTTAACGATGTTCCTCGTCATCGGCTTCGCAAGGCTCGTCGACCGTTCCATGAAAATGGAGACGATCATCCTCACCGGGATCATCTTCGGTTCATTTTTAGGCTCCGTCCTGTCGCTCATGATCGCGCTAACCGGTGAAGAGCTGCGGCAGATCATCGGCTGGCTGCTCGGTAGCGTCTCGATGCGCGGCTGGAATTACATCGTCATGGTACTTCCATTTGTCATCATCGGTACCTTCATTCTTTGGATGAACCGCAGGGAATTGAATGCCATGCTGTTCGGCGAGGAACGCGCACATCATCTAGGCGTCAACGTCAAACGCCGCAAATTCATGATTCTCATCGGCGGTTCCATTTTGACAGGTTCAGCTGTTGCTGTATCAGGAACGATCGGCTTCGTCGGCCTTGTCGTCCCGCATATGACACGCCTCATGTGGGGATCCGATCACCGGCATCTCCTTACATTGTCATTCATGAACGGTGCATCATTGCTCATCATTTGCGATCTCATCGCTCGAACGATCATTTCTCCTTCAGAACTACCGGTCGGCGTCATTACAGCGTTCATCGGCGCGCCGGTGTTCGCGTACATTTTCTATAGACAGAGAAGGAAAGGGGCTATGTAATATGCTGCAAGTCGACAATCTTTCCGGCGGCTACGGAAAAGAGCCGATCGTCAAAAACATTTCGTTTCGTGTGAATAAAGGCGAAATCCTCGGCATTCTTGGCCCGAACGGTAGCGGGAAATCGACGCTACTGAAAATCATTTCGGGCATCTTGCCGGCCCAATCTGGAACTGTCCGGATCGACGGGGAGGACGCTAAAGCTTATTCCCAAAAGCAGTTCGCGAAAAAGGTGGCGGTCCTTCCGCAGCTGCATGCGCACGCCTTCTCGCATACCGTGAAAGACACCGTCTCGCTCGGCAGATATCCGCACCAGACCGGGCTTTTTTCATCCTGGTCCGATGAAGACGAGCGGGCGGTGACGGAGGCGCTTGCCTACACCGGCGTCACCCGCTACAAAGATACGGCAATCGAACTGCTTTCGGGAGGCGAACAGCAACGAGTATTCGTCGCGCAGGCGCTCGCGCAAGAGGCACCAATCCTCCTGCTCGACGAACCGACGAACCATCTCGACATCGCCCACCAGCAACAATTGCTCGACACGATCCGTAACCACGCCATCGAAAAGGGTGTCACCGTCATCTCCGTTTTCCATGACGTCAACCTTGCTTCCCTTTATTGCGACCGGCTGCTTCTCATGGAAAAAGGGGAGGTCGCCATGATCGGCGACCCGCAGGAAGTCATCCGCGAGT
Source organism: Sporosarcina pasadenensis (assembly GCF_047228845.1). NCBI lineage: Bacteria > Bacillati > Bacillota > Bacilli > Caryophanales > Caryophanaceae > Sporosarcina > Sporosarcina pasadenensis. Next base: position 99,475 of record NZ_JBFEGM010000011.1, on the reverse strand, counting down.
CGACGATCGGCAAAGTGTACAATGCGCGCGTCAAAACGCAGCCGCATCCAGAACTGCCGAAGCCGCAAATGACGCTTCTTCCTCAAAAAACTGAGGAAACCAAACCGTTCACGGTCAATAAAGGACACTTCACCGTCACTGCGGAACGCGTTTCAATACAGGTCAACCAACCATTGAAAACCGTCTCGTCCGCTGTCGTGAACGCGGGGCTCGGCTGGTACCGTGCATTCGTCAACCGCCACGTTGACGAAAACTATAACTGCGACGACGTCCAAGCGGAGATGTCCGCCTACCTCGAACAACACGGCTATACACTGTCGGACACCGTCGGCATGATGACCGCCGTCACGACCGAGCATGCGGAAATCGGCGAATACGAAGGCGATTTTGGCTCCGTCCTCGTCATGGTGACAGCGGGCGTCGGCAATGCCGTCGACGTCTCGCAAGCACTTGACCGCGAACAACGCGTCGGCACGATCAACACATGGGTCATCGTCAACGGCCACTTGCCCGAAGAGGCGTTCATCCAGGCGATGATCACCGCAACCGAGGCGAAAACGAAAGCGCTCCAAACCGAAAACGTCAAAGACCCGCTCACCGGCACAATCGCGACCGGCACATCGACCGACAGCCTCCTCGTCGCCGCGACGCAAGAAGGGGAGCACCTGCCATACGCGGGCCCGATCACGCCGCTCGGAAAACTAATCGGCCACGGCGTTTACGACTGCACTGTCCGCGCGATCCGTGCCTATAAAAAAGCAAAGGGCTGGACGTCGTAATGCAAGCCCATTTTATTGCAATCGCGATCGGGTTCGCCCTCGACCGCGCCATCGGGGATCCCCCGAACTGGCCGCATCCCGTGCGATGGATCGGCACATGCATCTCGAAGCTCACCGCGCTCTTGAACAAAGGGCGCGCCCGCGTACTGAAAGGCGCTGGGATGCTGCTCATCGTCGTTTTCATCGTTACGGCGATTGTTCTTGCTATCGTCTGGTACGCTTACCAACTACATATCGTGGTCGGAATCGTCGTCGAAGCGGTCCTCATTGCCATTGGGCTCGCCCGGAAAAGCTTGCGGGACGCTGCACTCGATGTGTACGAGCCGCTAGCAGCTGGCGATCTTAAGGAAGCACGGAAAAAGCTTTCGTGGATCGTCGGCCGCGACACTGACACACTGCAAGAACGGGGGATTGCCCGTGGTGCAATTGAAACGGTGTCGGAAAATACGGCAGACGGCATTACATCGCCGTTGTTCTGGGCATTCCTCTTCGGTGCTCCAGGATTATGGATGTACAAAGCGGTCAACACGCTCGACTCGATGATCGGCTATAAAGACGACCGCTACCATGAGTTCGGCAAGTTTTCCGCACGCGCTGATGATGTGTTGAACTTCATTCCCGCAAGGATTACCGGCTTCCTCATCCTCATCTTCACGAAGAATGAAGGCGGAATCCCTTTTAGGAAGCGGTTCGTCGGCTGGAGCAAGGACGCGCGGAATCACCCGAGTCCAAACAGCGGCTACCTCGAGGCGGCAACTGCTTGGCAGCTCGGCGTTAAATTAGGCGGGAAAAGTACATATCGGGGAACCATTTCCGAACGGCCGGAAATCGGCCCCGGACTGAAGCCGTTGCAAGCGGCGCACATCAAATTGGCCATCCGGCAAATGCAGGCGGTGTCATTCGCCTTCTGGCTGGTCATGACATTCATTGGAGTGATTTTTTATGCAATTGCCTGAACACGGGGCGAATCCTCGGCACGTCTATGAAAAGCTCGGAATGGCCCCGCCTTCGCGAATCCTTGATTTCAGCGAAAACTGCAATCCGGCGGGACCTCCGCGGGCCGTCATCGAGATGTGGCCGGATCTCTTGGCGCGATTAAACACCTACCCGGACCCGTCCGGCGAGCCTTTCCTATCGAAGGCGGCGGATTATCACGGCGTCTCGAAAGCGTCGGTGTTTGCGGGCAACGGAGCGGCAGAAATCTTGTCGCTCATTGCGGACCGGTACCGGGGGAGACGGGCGATCGTCGTCCACCCGACGTTTTCGGAATACGAAGCGACGTTGCGGGCGAAGGGAGTCGAGATTGAACGGATCATCGCTTCCGAAGCGGACGGCTTCCGCTTGCCGGTTGAGGAGGTATTGGAGAAGGTATCGACGGTATCCGTTTTATATCTTTGCACGCCGAACAATCCGACAGGCATCATGCCGGAGCGTGAGGATCTGCTGACGGTCATCCGTAAGGCAGGGGAGGTCGGCTGTGAAGTCGTCCTTGATGAGGCGTTTATTGATTTCATAGATGAAAGCATGTCTTTCATTCCTGAATTGAACGAATTTCCGCACGTCATCGTCGTCCGGTCGATGACGAAGATGTATGCGATCCCGGGCATCCGCCTCGGGTATGCAGTCGCGCACCCCGATATCATTGCCTCATTGAAAACGACAGCGCCGCATTGGAATGTCAACGGCATGGCGGCCGCAATCGGCGCGGTTTGCCTCGGGCAAGATGCTTACCGTGAAGCGGCGATCCGCCATGCCCGGACGGAACGAGAGAAAATGACGGCCTTTTTGAAGGAGTATGGCTGCACGGTGACTGAGTCAGCCGCGAATTTCCTGTCGTTCAAACCGGAAGATACCGGAAAGCTGTACAAGGAAATGCTTGCGAGAGGCATCGTCCTCCGACATTCGGAAAATTTCCTGGGGATGGACGGACGGTGGTTGCGCATCGGGATGAAAAGTGAGGCGGAAATGGAAGAAGTAAGGGCCGAACTGAGCGTTTCCCGGTATTTATGATCACTTGCCGGGTTTTATGATCGCTTGTCCGGATATATGATCACTTGCCGGGTTTTATGATCACTCGTCAATCTTTATTTACATAATACTAAGCGGAGAGCGGGGGATGTCATGAGCGGAAAACTGACGTTCATCAGCGGTGGTGTGCGGAGCGGGAAGAGCGCATTCGCGGAAAGGTTGCTCGTTGAAGGGGCGGCCGCTGCAGAAGGCAGGCTCGTCTATATCGCATCTGGCCGCGCCGTTGATGGAGAAATGAAGCAACGGATTGAAAAGCATAAGCTCGACCGGGCAAATGCAGCTTGGCTGACGATCGAGCAGCCGGTCGATCTAGAAGAAGTGTTGCCGTTCATTCAACAAAACGATTTCGTCCTATGGGATTGCCTCACGACTTGGCTAGCGAATGAATTGTACACCGAGCAAGATGGTACATACTGCATCCACGTAAAAGGATGCATGGAGGAGAAAGCAGCACGACTCATGGAAACGGTCGCCACAATTCAGAAGAAAGCCGCTCATTTCGCCATCGTTTCGAATGAAGTGCTGGACGAACCGGCTTCACACTATGAAGAGACGCGGCAATACTGCGAGTGGATCGGCAAATTGCATCAAATGCTCGTTAAACTAGCAGACGATGCGATCGAAATGGATTACGGGCTGCCGCTGTATTGGAAAAAGGAAGGGCGGGTGACTGTGCAATGAAAGGGATCATGGTGATGGGAACGGCGTCAGATGTCGGCAAGACGATGATCTGCACCGCATTATGCAGGCTTCTTTCAGACGAAGGGATGCGGGTCGCCCCATTCAAATCGCAGAACATGTCGCGATTTTCCGCAAGGACGGAAGATGGAAAAGAGATGAGCCGGGCGCAGTTTCTGCAGGCGGAAGCGGCTCGGACGAAGCCGGTCATTGAAATGAACCCGATTCTTTTGAAACCGCTAGATAATCGAAAAGCTGACGTGCGATTTTTCGGGGAGACGTTTAATGCGGTCGACGGGATGGAATACCGAGAGCAGTTTTTCGACCGTGGTGTGAAGGCAATCCGAACGGCTCTTGATAAGCTTTCGAAGTCGTTTGATACGGTCGTCATCGAAGGGGCGGGAAGTCCTGCAGAGGTGAATTTAAATGATCGGGAAATTGTCAATACGCGGGTTGCGGACATGGCGGAGGTGCCCGTGCTGCTCGTCGCGGACATCGACCGTGGCGGCGCGATCGCTTCCATTGTCGGGACGCTTCAATTGCTCGCTCCGGAGCATCGGGCGCGTGTGAAAGGAATTGTCATCAATAAATTCCACGGTGACGCTGCTTTATTCCAGGAAGGTGTCGACTTTATCGAGTCGTACACAGGCATTCGCGTGGCGGGGGTCATTCCGCATAAGATGAACCATGGGATCGAAGAGGAAGACATGGACCGGCCGATGACCGCGGCGCCAGTCGGGACGGATGTGTACGACGCTTGGGCGGCGCATGTGAAGGCGCATATCGATTGGCCGTTCGTCATGTCGATCATCGCCGGGCAGGTGGACTGATATGAATGGATTGCTATTGGCGCTTCAATTTTTTACGTCCTTCCCAGTCAAGAAAGAGATGCCGATGGAACGGAAAGATGTGACGGCGATGTATATCGCGCTGCCGATTGTCGGGGGACTCATCGGGCTCGTGATGTACGGCGTTGCGGTGCTGTTCATGGACGGAATCGGCACGGGCTCGCTTCTCGCATCGGTTTTCGTCGTCGTGGCGGGCTTTGCGCTAACGGGCGGTCTTCATATGGATGGGTTCGCGGATATGGGAGACGCGTTTTTTTCGTATCGCGACAAGGAAAAGCGGCTTGAAATACTGGACGACCCGCGTATCGGCGCGTTCGGGACGATGGCGCTTATCTTGTTAATAGTCGTGAAGATCGCTTTGCTCGAAGAATTGCTCCATCGTGGCGACGGGCTGTTCCCTTTATTCATTGCCGTACCGTTACTGGCCCGGGCAGGCATGAACGTCTATTTTTCAACGACACGCCTTGCGAAGGAAAAGGGAATCGCCCATTTCTTCAAAGGAAAGCTTGCAACGGGAAAGTTGATGGCTTGGTCGATTGGTACAGGGATAGCTACTGTCATGGCACTTGGCTTTGTCCTTCATTCCATCGTCGTGCCGATCGTGCTCCTCGGTGTTGTATGTGGAGTGGTAATTCTTTTTCGGCGCTGGTCATTAAAGCATTTCGGTGGCGTCTCGGGTGATTTATGCGGGGCGTTCATCGAAGGGACGGAGGTGTTGCTGTGGCTAGCGATCATCGTTTGTATTTGATCCGCCATCTGCCGACCGCGGGAAACCGCGAGAGGAAATATATCGGATGGACGGATGAGCCGATCGAGCCGGTCGAGGGCGTGGCGAACTACCGGTTTGCACATAGCGGAATCGTTTATGGGAGCGATCTATTGAGGGCGAGGCAGAGTGCGGCTCTATCGATGCCTGACTCGAACTATGTGGCGGATGCGAGATTACGTGAATGCCATTTCGGTGAATTTGAAGGGAAAACGTATGCGGAACTTGAAATGGTTAGGGATTACCGGAATTGGCTCGATGATCCGTATTCATTTGCACCACGTGGTGGGGAAAGTTTGGCGGACGTGGAGAAGCGCGTCATGGATGCACTGGTTTCATTGCCGAATGGCGCGGTTGTCGTCACACATGGTGGACCGATCCGCATCACACTTACCCGATTTTCGCCGGAACCCCGTGATTTCTGGTCATGGCAAATTCCGCATGGCTCGATTTGGAAGTTCGAATGGCGCAATCATGACGAATTGAAGGAGGGCGGACGATGCGTGTCGTTATCGGAGGTGCCCATAACGGGAAAAGGGAGTATGTGAAAAGGATGCTCTCGGATGAACCACATTATTGGTTGGATTGTTCCGCCGGTGATTTAGAGATTCCGACCGGGTGCAAAGTTGTCGTTGACCGTATCGAGCATTGGCTCGCACGGGCGGAACTGCCGGAAGCGGAAGCTGTAGAGTTCATCATGAAAGAGATCGAGATCGAAGGCAAGGACGTCATTTTCATCCTGACCGATATCGGACGCGGCATCGTGCCGATGGATGCGGAACAGCGGAAGCTGCGCGATGCATGCGGCAGGCTGTACCAGCGGTTGATCGCTGAGGCGGATGAAGTGACGAGAATTTGGTATGGACTGGCACAAACATTGAAGAAAAGGGGAGAAAACATATGAAAATCTATACGAAAACCGGGGATAAAGGGCAGACGAGCCTAATCGGAGGGCGTGTCGACAAGGACAGCCTCCGCGTTGAAGCGTACGGGACGATGGACGAATTGAATTCGTTCGTCGGCAAGGCGATGACGGAGCTTGAAGGCGAAAAGTTTGCGGATCTGCTAGCGGATCTCGAAGCGATTCAAAATGAGCTGTTCGACGGTGGCGGGGATTTGGCGAATGTGATGAAAGAGCGCCATTATAAGCTTTCCGAAGAGCCGATCGAAGTGCTTGAGAAACGGATCGACGACTTGATGGAAGAAGCACCGCCGCTTGAGAAATTCATCTTGCCGGGCGGGTCGCCAGCAGCTGCGACATTGCATATTGCACGTACGGTTACGCGCCGCGCGGAAAGGTTGACGGTGACGTTGATGAAGGCGGAGGAAGACGTGCCGGCTACTGTCCAAAAATACTTGAATCGTCTGTCGGATTATCTTTTCGTCGCGGCTCGCATCGTCAACGCGCGGCTCGGTGTTCCGGATAATGAATACGTCCGCAGCGCAAAAGTGTTCCGGACAGGTAAAGGGAAAGCGGAAAAGAAAGAGGATTGACGATGAAGCTTCGAAAAATGACGCTGACCGCGTTGTTCGCGGCCCTTTGCGCGGTCGGCGGGTTCATCAAGATTCCGTCCGGCGTCGGCTCTCTAGCGCTTGATACCGTACCGGCGTTGCTTGCGGCATCCTTTTTGCCGCCTATCCTCGTCGGAGCCGCGTCGTTGACAGGACATCTCGCGTCTGCCATGTACGCGGGCTTTCCGCTTGGCCCATTCCACCTCCTGATCGCGATTGAAATGATGATCATCCTTTATGGTTTTGCGCGTCTTCATATCGCGGGACATCAAGTGTTGAAATGGGTCTTCTTCATCGTCGCGAACGGGTTGCTTGCGCCGTTGCCGTTTTACTTCCTCGTGTCGCCCGCGTTCTTTGTCGGGGCGGTTCCAGCGATTTTATTGGCAACGATCGTGAACGCTGTAGTGGCGGCAGTTGTCATGCCGGTCCTTGCGAAAGCGGCTGGCGGCAGATTCGGGTTCGTTCGATGAGGAATGCGATTGCGCTCGGCGATGGGTTCGTCGTCACGACGGATAATTCGGGCGGCATCGGGGAGAAGCCGCGAGATGTCGTCGAGGTTCCGGATCGGGTGACTGCGTATTTTGCAGCACGTGTTGCACTGCTCGAACAGTGGGCGGCGTATGCGGATCCCGTCTCCGTCCTCATTCACAATTTCAGCGGCGAGGTTAGTTGGTCCCCATATGTGGCTGGTGTGGAAGAGGTTTTTCGGGAATCAAACTTGGAGATGCCGAAAATTACGGGCAGCACGGAAACGAATATGGAACTCCTTCAATCGGCCGTCGCTGTTACGATGATCGGCAAGCAGCGGCTTGTTGAGGAAATCGGTGATTTGGAATGGTATGTATTCGGCACGCCGCTCGTAGGGAATGAAGTGCTTGAAAGGCGTGACGAAATCGCTTCGTTGCGCTTAATCAAGGAAGCGATCGGCAACGACATCGTCAAGCAACTTTGGCCGGTCGGATCGAAAGGGATTCTTGCTGAATATAGAAGGTTCACGGGGGATTCGCACATAGAGATTGAAGTGGATGTCGATATTCATTCATCGGCGGGACCTTCCACAGCAGTGCTCATTGGAATAAACGTCCATAACATCGAAAAAGCCCGCCAGTTGCTAGGCGGACAATTTTATAAGATAAATGTAATTAACAGCTTCCGGAATGAAACATGACCGGAGGCTTTTATTATAGAAACGCATGCAAGTGCTTGCGCGCCCAAAAGACATGCCTCCGCACCCAAACTCCACCACTTACCAACAAACCTTAATTCTCTAAAAAGTATCAACTAAATAAAAATATCCATTGACTGAATGCTCATTCATAACTTAGACTATGAAATAGAACATCGACACAATACATTTTTTCTACTACAATATTCATAACGTTCCGATAAGGGAAGGAGAGAATACGAGATGGATGCTTTGTTAATAGTCAACTGGATCCTTTTCCTGGCGGTTGTGGCATATGCGCTTGCGCTGTTCACTTATTTGATCAGGACGCGGATCCAATTCATACAGCTTGGACGGAAGGAAGAGTTCGACAGTAATGTTTCACGCCGTCTGAAGGAAGTTTGGGTAAATGTTTTTGGCCAGAAAAAGCTATTGAAGGATAAGAAAAGTGGAATTATTCACGTCATGTTCTTCTATGGTTTCCTGCTCGTCCAATTCGGGGCGATCGACCTCATTTGGAAAGGTTTGAAGCCTGGCTCACATTTGCCGTTCGGACCGATTTACGGAGGGTTCACGTTCTTCCAGGAAATCGTTGTAGCCGTCATTTTAGTTGCAGTTATCTGGGCATTTCACCGCCGTTATGTTGAAAAACTCATCCGCTTGAAGCGTGGCTGGAAGTCGGGGCTCGTCCTCATCTTCATTGGCACGCTGATGGTATCGACACTTATCTCAAACGGCATGAACATGATTTGGCAAGGGCATGAACCGACGTGGACGGAGCCTATGGCATCGGCGATTGCAAGCGTTTTCAGCTTCATGAGTCCGACGGCGGCTGCGGTCGTCTTCTTCATCGCTTGGTGGATCCACTTGCTCACATTGCTGACGTTCCTCGTGTACGTGCCGCAATCGAAGCATGCGCACTTAATTGCAGGGCCTGTCAACACATACATGATGCGTTTCGATCGCAGAGGCAAGCTTGCGCCGATCGATTTCGAAGCACTTGAAGAAGCGGAGTCTGAAGACGATATGCCTGCGCTCGGAGTCGGCAAGATCACCGATTTCACGCAAAAGCAGATGATCGACTTCTACGCTTGCGTAGAATGTGGACGCTGTACGAATATGTGTCCAGCGACCGGGACGGGCAAAATGCTGTCACCGATGGATCTCATTACGAAACTACGTGATAATCTGACGAACACTGGGGCACTCGTCACGAAGAAACAGCCGTGGGTACCGACATTTGCTTTCGGAAACGCGAAGGGCAATCAGATTGCGTTAGCCGCTGGTTTGGAAGGTGCGTCGATCGACGATATTTACAATCCATCCCTCATCGGCGATGTCATTACAGAAGAAGAGATTTGGGCATGTACGACGTGCCGTAACTGCGAGGACCAATGTCCGGTCATGAACGAGCACGTCGATAAAATCATCGATCTCCGCCGTTATCTCGTCATGACGGAAGGGAAGATGGATGCGGATGCGCAGCGTGCGATGACGAACATCGAGCGCCAGGGGAATCCGTGGGGGCTTAACCGGAAAGAGAAGGAGAACTGGCGCGATGCCCGTCCGGACCTTCATATTCCGACAGTGAAAGAACTGAAGAAGGCGGACGAAGAATTCGAATACCTCTTCTGGGTCGGCTCGATGGGTGCTTTCGACAACCGTTCGCAAAAGATTGCACTAGCTTTCGCTCATCTCATGAACGAAGCGGGCGTCAAATTCGCAATTCTTGGCAATAAAGAAAAGAACTCCGGCGACACGCCGCGACGTTTAGGGAATGAGTTTTTATTCCAAGAGCTCGCGACATCCAATATCGATGAATTCGAAAAAGCGGGCGTGAAGAAAATAGTCACAATCGACCCGCATGCATACAATATATTTAAGAATGAATATCCGGATTTCGGTTTCAAAGCGGAAGTCGTCCATCATACCGAAATGCTATACGACCTCGTCATGCAAGGAAAGCTGAAACCGGTCCATGAAATCAATGAAACAATCACGTTCCATGATTCTTGCTACCTCGGCAGGTACAACGATGTGTATGATCCGCCAAGGGAAATCCTGAAAGCGATTCCGGGCGTCAACCTCGTCGAGATGAAGCGGAACCGCCAAGACGGCATGTGCTGTGGAGCGGGCGGCGGACTCATGTGGATGGAAGAGGATACAGGCCACCGCGTCAACGTTGCCCGTACGGAGCAGGCGATGGAAGTGAGCCCTGGAATTATCTCCTCAGGCTGTCCTTACTGCTTGACGATGATTTCGGACGGTACGAAAGCGATCGAAGTGGAAGATAAAGTTGGAACATACGACATCGCGGAATTGCTCGAGCGATCCATTTTCGGAGAAGACTTTCAACCGGCTGTCGTAGAGGAAGAAGAACCGATTATGCAGTAAGTATATTGCGAGAGTTCGGAAAGAACGATATAATTAAGAAAATTGGAAGCGGATTTGCTTCCGTGAAAAGGGGAGTCTGTGTACTCCCCTTTTTTTCGAAGAGTTACCGAGCGAGCGTTCAGTCGTCGCTCTTTGAAAGGAAATGAAAACGTTATCATACGGAATGGAGGAAGGGAAATGGGCAGAACAGTCATCTTGGACGGGGCACGTACTCCGTTTGGTCGGTTTGGCGGCGCTTTATCCACGAAAACGGCAAGTGATCTAGGGGCGATCGCCATTAAGGAAGCGTTGAAGCGGTCGGGTGTGAAGGAAGAGGAAGTCAATGAAGTGATCTTCGGAACGGTATTACAGGCGGGACAGGGGCAGATTCCTTCGAGGCAGGCGGCGGTGAAGGCGGGGCTTCCATGGTCCGTGAAAACTGAAACGGTTAATAAAGTATGTGCTTCCGGCATGCGGAGCGTCACGCTCGGCGACCAGCTCATCCGGCTCGGGGATGAAGAGGTAATCGTGGCGGGCGGTATGGAATCAATGTCCAACGCGCCGTACTATTTACCGAAAGGTCGTTTCGGGTTGAAAATGGGCGACGCACCATTAGTGGACGGCATGATTTATGACGGCTTGTCGTGTTCATTTTCACCAGACCGCGTCCATATGGGGACATACGGTAACCGGACGGCCGGCGAGTTTTCATTGACACGTGAAATGCAGGACGAATGGTCGCTGCGCAGCCATGAGCGGGCGAATGCCGCGATTGACGAAGGGAAATTCGCGGAGGAAATCGTCGCAGTGGAAATCCCGCAGCGGAAAGGGGATCCAGTCGTCGTCGACACGGACGAAGCTCCGCGGCGTGACACATCTCTCGAATCGCTCGCGAAATTGCGCCCTGCATTCGGCAACGACGGGACAATCACGGCAGGCAACGCGCCAGGAGTCAACGACGGTGCGTGCGCGCTCGTCCTCATGAATGAAGAGCGTGCGTTGAAGAAAGGGAAAAAGCTTCTTGCAACAATCATTGGTCACGCCGAAGTTGCCATCGAGCCTGAAAACTTCCCGCAGACGCCGGGCCTCGTCATTAACGAATTGCTGAAGAAGACGGGGAAAGAGTTGAAAGACATCGACTTGTTTGAAATAAACGAAGCATTCGCGGCAGTCGCTCTTGCAAGTTCCCAAATAGCGGGACTTGATCCTGAAAAAGTGAACGTCAACGGCGGAGCGGTCGCACTCGGTCATCCGATCGGCGCAAGCGGTGCACGGATCATCTTGACACTCGCCTATGAATTGAAACGGCGCGGTGGCGGCATCGGGATTGCCGCAATCTGCTCCGGTGGCGGCCAAGGCGATGCGATTATGATTGAAGTTCGGGAAGAATGATAGCCTGATAGACGAATGGAATCGGATTTATGCGTGATTCGCGGGATTTATGCGCGGTTGCGGCCGTTTATGCGTGAACTCCGCGATTTATGCGCTTTTTCATGGTTTTATGCGTAATTGCAAGTGGAAATCTTGGTAGACGGAGACGGAGGTATTTCATTATGGAAATCAAAAAAGTGATGGTCATCGGAGCGGGGCAAATGGGCGGCGGCATCGCACAAGTGTGCGCGCAAGCAGGCTTCGATGTGAAATTGAATGATATTAAAGAGGAGTTTTTCGAAAAGGGGCTTGCGGTCATTGCGAAAAACCTTTCCCGCAACGTCGAGAAAGGCCGGATGACGGAAGATGAAAAAACAGCAGTCCTCGGGCGCATTACAAAGTCGCTCGATTTGCAGGACGCGCATGATGTCGACATCGTCATCGAGGCTGCAGTCGAAAACATGGACATCAAAAAAACGATCTTCGCGAAACTCGATGGCATCGCGCCGAAGCATGCGATTTTGGCAACAAATACATCATCCCTTCCGATTACGGAAATTGCGTCGGCGACAAACCGCCCGGAAAACGTCATCGGAATGCACTACATGAACCCGGTGCCCGTCATGAAGCTCGTCGAAATCATCCGCGGACTCGCGACGTCCGACGAAGTGTATGAAGCGGTCGAGGACATGACTCGTAAACTATCGAAGACGCCTGTCGAAGTGAATGACTTCCCTGGGTTCGTCGCGAACCGCGTCCTCATGCCAATGATCAACGAAGCGATCTACACGCTTTACGAAGGCGTCGCCTCGAAGGAAGCAATCGACGAAGTGATGAAGCTTGGCATGAACCACCCGATGGGACCTCTGCAATTGGCGGATTTCATCGGACTTGACACGTGCCTTTACATTATGGGAACGCTTCACGAAGGCTTCGGCGACTCGAAATACCGTCCGTGCCCATTGCTCCGGAAGTATGTTAATGCAGGCTGGCTCGGGAAGAAATCGGGCCGCGGCTTCTATGAATATAATTAAGTTTAAAAGGAGTTAAATCCAATGAATTTAACATTCACCGAAGAACAACAGATGATGCGCACGATGGTGAGGGACTTTGCGAAAGCGGAAATCGAGCCGTTCATTCCAAGGATGGAAGCGGGGGAGTTTCCACGAGAAGTCCTTACGAAAATGGGCGAACTCGGCCTGATGGGCATCACCGTCCCCGAGAAATACGGCGGCTCCGATATGGACTTCATTTCCTATATTATCGCCATCCACGAGCTGTCGAAAGTGAGCGCGGTTGTAGGCGTGATCCTTTCCGTCCATACATCCGTCTGCACGAACCCGATCATGTATTTCGGGAATGAAGAGCAGAAAGACCGGTACTTACCGAAAATGGCGTCCGGCGAATACTTGGGCGCCTTCTGCCTGACAGAGCCTGGCGCAGGTTCGGACGCAGGATCGCTGAAGACGAAAGCCGTGAATAAAGGCGATCATTACGTACTGAATGGCTCGAAGGTGTTCATTACGAACGGCGGAGAGGCGGACGTCTATATCGTTTTTGCGTCGACCGATCCATCACTCGGGACGTACGGCATTACGGGGTTCATCGTCGATAAAGACACACCGGGACTCATCATCGGCAAAGACGAAGAAAAGATGGGCCTTCATGGATCGCGAACCGTCCAATTGACGTTCGAAGATATGAAAGTGCCAGCGGAAAACCGCCTCGGTGAAGAAGGAGAAGGCTTCAAAATTGCAATGGCGAACCTCGATGTCGGTCGAATCGGCATCGCAGCCCAAGCACTCGGCATCGGCGAAGCGGCGCTCGAAGCGGCTACCGCATATGCGAAAGAGCGCGTGCAATTCGGGAAACCGATCGCGGCGAACCAAGGCGTCGGTTTCAAATTAGCCGATATGGCAACTGCCTCCGAAGCGGCAAAGCTCCTCGTCTATCGCGCAGCCCAGCTTCGCGCGGAAGGGAAGCCATGCGGGAAAGAGGCTTCCATGGCAAAACTGTTCGCGTCGCAAACCGCAATGGATAACGCAATCGAAGCAGTCCAGATCTTCGGCGGCTACGGCTATACCGAAGACTACCCGGTCGAGCGCTACTTCCGCGACGCAAAAGTGACGCAAATCTACGAAGGCACAAGCGAAATCCAACGCATCGTCATCAACAAACACCTCACAAGATGAGTTTTCTGAATTTTGTCGGTGCCTGTGCAAGGTGCAATTATGACAATTTGATTTTCTGAATAATTATACACTGGTTAACTAGTGAAAGTGCGATATAACCGCATTTCTGTTTTCTGTTTATGCAATTGTAGTTAATAAACTGAATTGTATGGTGCACAGGCACCGTACAGAAAATCCCTATATAGAACCCCAAGGAGGAAGTTGACATGGATTTTAAGTTATCGGAAGAGCATGAAATGATTCGGAAAATGGTGCGCGATTTTGCGGAGAAGGATGTTGCGCCGACAGCTGCGGAGCGCGATGAGGAAGAGCGCTTCGATATGGATATTTGGCATAAGATGGCTGAACTTGGGCTGACGGGGATTCCTTGGCCGGAAGAGTACGGCGGCATCGGCAGCGATTATCTGGCCTATTGCATCGCGGTGGAGGAGCTGTCACGCGTCTGCGCGTCGACAGGTGTTACATTATCCGCACATACATCACTCGCTGGATGGCCGGTATACAAATTCGGCACGGAGGAGCAGAAGCAGAAATATCTTCGCCCGATGGCGGAAGGGACGAAAATTGGCGCGTACGGTTTGACTGAGCCGGGATCAGGGTCTGACGCTGGCGGCATGCGCACGACGGCAAAGCTGGATGGCGACGACTATATTCTGAACGGCTCGAAGATCTTCATTACAAACGGCGGCATTGCTGACATTTACATCGTATTCGCAGTGACGGATCCGGAGTCGAAGCATAAAGGCACGAGCGCATTCATCGTCGAGAAAGACTTCCCTGGCTTCTCGGTCGGGAAGAAAGAGAAGAAGCTCGGCATCCGTTCGTCTCCAACGACGGAAATCATGTTCGACAACTGCCGTGTGCCGAAGGAGAATATGTTAGGCGCAGAAGGCGAAGGGTTCATTGTCGCGATGAAGACGTTGGACGGCGGCCGGAACGGGATTGCAGCACAAGCGGTCGGCATCGCACAAGGGGCGCTTGACGCGGCGGTCGGTTATGCGAAGGAGCGTGTCCAGTTCGGCAAGCCGATCGCTGCGAACCAAGGAGTCGGCTTCAAGCTGGCGGATATGGCGACGGCGACGGAAGCATCCCGATTGCTCACATACCAGGCGGCATGGCTCGAGTCGAACGACTTGCCGTATGGAAAAGCATCCGCGATGGCGAAACTGATGGCAGGGGATACAGCGATGAAAGTGACGACGGAAGCGGTCCAAGTGTATGGCGGTTATGGCTATACGAAAGATTATCCGGTCGAGCGATTCATGCGCGACGCGAAGATTACGCAAATCTACGAAGGAACGCAGGAAATTCAACGTCTCGTCATCTCCCGCATGTTGACAAAATAATCGGGGGTGCACTATGCAACTGAAACGCGAAGTAAAATCGTCGGTCAAAGATGAAAGCCTAATTGAAAAAAGGCGTGAGCAGATCATCGACGGAGCAGTCCAGCTGTTCAAGGAAAAGGGGTTCCACCGGGCGACGACGAGGGAGATCGCTAAGGCTGCGGGCTTCAGCATCGGCACGCTCTATGAATATATTCGGACGAAGGAAGACGTCCTCTATCTCGTCTGCGACAGCATTTACAATGAAGTGCAGAGCCGCCTGTCCACATTGATGGACCAGGAAGGGAATGTGGAAGGGCTCCGGATGGCGATCGACTCTTATTTCCACCTGATCGACGACATGTCGGACGAATTCGTCGTCATGTACCAGGAATCAAAATCATTGCCGAAGGACGCCCTCCAATACGTCCTCAAAAAAGAGATGGAAATGGTCGCCTTATTCAAGAACTTGCTACACGCATGCGTCCGGTCGGGCGAGTTGCGCATCAGCGAGGAAGAGGTCGACATGGCGGCGCACCACGTCGTCGTCCAAGGTCAAATGTGGGCTTTCCGCAGATGGGCATTGCGCGGAACCTACAACATCGAAGAATTCATCAACTTTCAGACGGACCAATTGTTCAAGGGAATCGTGAAGAACCAATAAATTGTGTGGAAATTGTGTGGGTGTCTGTGCACCGTGCAATTATGACAATTCGATAAAATGACGTAAACAGAATTTGCTGATTCAACAACATTCATGTTTCTTTTTTATACAATTGTAGTGAATAAACTGAATTGTATGCTGCACAGGCGCCGCAAAAAAGGCACTTCAAAAAGAGTTAAGGGGTGTGTGATAAATGACTACTAAAGATACTACTGCTACTGCTACTACTACTGCCGCTACTAAAATTTATAAGCCGAAGCATCATGTTCGTTTCGTCACGGCGTCAAGCCTGTTCGACGGACATGACGCGTCCATCAATATTATGCGACGGATTTTGCAGTCGACGGGGGCGGAAGTGATTCATTTGGGGCATAATCGTTCCGTCGAAGAAGTCGTCAATGCGGCAATCCAAGAAGACGTGCAAGGGATCGCCATTTCCTCCTACCAAGGCGGGCATGTCGAATACTTCAAATACATGCACGACCTCCTGCAGGAAAGAGGCGCGCCGCATATTCGGATTTACGGAGGCGGTGGGGGCGTCATCTTGCCGAAGGAAATCAAGGAACTGCATGACTACGGAATCGCCTGGATTTTCTCGCCGGAGGACGGCCGCAAGATGGGCCTGCAAGGGATGATCAACAGGATGGTAGAGGAATGCGATTTCCTTACCGAAGTTGAAGAGAAGATCGCCAATCTCGAAAAAGTGGGTACGGACAATCCGGAAGTGCTTGCCAATTTGATCACATACGCGGAAGAGATGTATGACAAGGAAAACGATAACGCGATTAAACTCCTCGAAAAAGCGAGAGAACTGTCGAAAAACACGCCAGTTCTAGGGATCACTGGGACCGGTGGAGCAGGAAAGAGCTCGCTCACGGATGAATTGATCCGCCGTTTCCTGCGTGAACTGCCGGACAAGAAAGTTGCGATACTGTCTATCGACCCGACGAAGCAGAAGACGGGCGGCGCGCTGCTCGGCGACCGGATCCGCATGAACGCCATATTCAATAAGCGCGTGTTTATGCGCAGCTTGGCGACACGTGGATCACGCTCCGAATTATCGGGTGCCATCAGCGACGTGCTCGACGTTGTGAAAACGGCAGGCTTCGATCTGATCATCGTCGAGACGAGCGGAATCGGGCAAGGCGATGCGCAAATTACAGAAGTGTCCGACGTGTCGATGTATGTCATGACGAGCGAATTCGGTGCACCGACACAGCTTGAGAAAATCGACATGATCGACTTCGCAGACCTAATCGTTATCAATAAATTCGAACGGAAAGGATCAGAGGACGCGCTCAGCCAAGTGCAGAAGCAATACCAACGGAGCCATCTTCTTTTCGACAAAGACTTGGATACGATGCCGGTCTACGGCACGATTGCAAGCCAATTCAACGACAAAGGTACGAACTCGCTTTTCGCGGCGCTCGTTGCCAAGTTGAATGAAAAATGCGGCCTCGACTGGGAGACGTCCTACACTGACTTCGTGAAGACACAGAAGCAGAACGTCATCATCCCGAACGACCGCGTCCATTATTTACGTGAAATCGCAAGCACAATCCGCGACTATCATAAGAAATCCACACAGCAAGTCAATCTTGCACGCCGTTTATTCCAACTGGAGGGTGCCATTGACGCTGTGAATGAAAAATCACCAGATAACGCGCTCGTCGCCTCGCTTGAATCATTAGCGGAAGGCGTGCGTGAAGAGCTTTCTGCGGAATCAAAGCGGATTCTCAACAACTGGGAAACTTTGAAAGAGTCATATGCGGGCGATGAATTCATTACGAAAATCCGTGATAAAGAGCTTCGTACTCTTCTCACGACGACAAGTTTGTCAGGATTGAAGATACCAAAAGTGTCGTTGCCGAAATTCAAGGATTACGGCGAAATCCTTCGCTGGGTATACAAAGAGAATGTCCCGGGTTCATTCCCATATACGGCAGGTGTTTTCCCGTTCAAGCGGGAAGGCGAAGATCCGAAGCGCCAATTCGCAGGCGAAGGTACACCGGAACGGACGAACCGCCGATTCCATTACTTGTCGAAAGATGACGATGCAAAACGGCTGTCCACGGCTTTCGACTCGGTCACGTTATACGGTGAAGATCCCGACGAGCGCCCGGATATTTACGGAAAGGTCGGAGAGTCCGGCGTAAGCATTTGTACGCTCGACGATATGAAAAAGCTGTATGACGGTTTTGACCTATGCGCGCCGTCGACATCTGTCTCGATGACGATCAACGGTCCTGCGCCAATCATCCTTGCGATGTTCATGAACACGGCAATTGACCAGCAAGTGAAGTTGAAGGAAGAGGAGCTTGGTCGTGTACTGACGATTGAGGAATTCACGGAAGTTCGGAATGCAACGATGCAAGTCGTCCGCGGAACGGTGCAAGCGGATATCCTGAAAGAAGACCAAGGGCAGAATACGTGTATCTTCTCGACGGAATTCGCGCTTCGCATGATGGGCGACATCCAGCAATATTTCATTGATCAGAAAGTGCGGAACTATTACTCCGTCTCGATTTCCGGTTACCATATCGCAGAAGCAGGCGCTAATCCGATCTCTCAGCTCGCGTTCACGCTTTCGAATGGCTTCACGTATGTCGAGTACTATTTGAGCCGAGGCATGAACATCGATGATTTTGCACCGAATCTATCCTTCTTCTTCTCGAACGGATTGGATCCGGAATATACGGTCATCGGAAGAGTTGCAAGACGCATTTGGGCAGTCGCGATGCGTGAGAAATACGGTGCGAACGAGCGAAGCCAAAAGTTGAAGTACCACGTGCAGACGTCCGGTCGAAGCTTGCATGCACAAGAAATCGACTTCAACGATATCCGGACGACATTGCAAGCACTTATGGCACTACAGGACAACTGCAACTCGCTCCATACGAACGCCTATGACGAAGCGATCACGACGCCGACGGAGGAATCGGTCCGACGCGCGATGGCGATTCAGATGATCATTACGAAAGAGCACGGCTTATCGAAAAATGAAAATCCGCTTCAGGGATCTTTCATTATTGAAGAACTGACGGACCTCGTCGAAGAATCCGTCCTCCAGGAATTCGACCGGCTGAACGACCGCGGCGGCGTCCTCGGATCGATAGAAACGCAGTATCAGCGCGGGAAAATCCAAGAGGAATCGATGCTTTACGAAATGAAGAAGCACTCGGGCGAACTGCCGATCATTGGCGTCAACACATACTTGAACCCGAACCCGCCTTCCGAAGAGGACATCGATAATATGGAAATCGCCCGTGCGACAAAGGAAGAGAAAGAGACGCAAATCGCCAACTTGCGCGCCTTCCAAACGAAGCATGGCGACGAAACGGCTTCCGCGTTGCGGAAACTGCAGGAAGTCGCAGTGACTGGCGGCAACATTTTCGCGGAGCTGATGGAGACCGTCAAAGTCGCGAGCCTTGGCCAAATTACGAATGCGTTATACGAAGTGGGAGGCCAATACCGCAGGAATATGTAATGTATGAAATGGGGAACGCTCTCAGCCTGTTGACAAACGCTCGCATCCGTTGTTGCTCGTGTCGCTCGTCCGCTCATGAACTTTAGTTCTATTCGCGTCTTCGCTCCACTTCGCGCGGGCTCGCAGGATGCGAGTTATGCAACCGTCGCCACAGGACGTGGCGCTCTTAGGTTGCCTTCCTCGACAAGCGTTTTTAATCAGGCTGAGGAAATGCATATTAATCATGAATACCCCTGAAAGTGTAGACAAAGTCAAAGAATAAATTTGTCTACACAATGGAACGCTCTTATAAAGAGCGTTCTTTTTTGAACGTCTTTAGATTCATTAAAAACATTTCAAAAAATTATTACGAAAAGTGGATTTTGCCTGTTCCTTCCACGTATAATAAAAATTACAAAGGGAAAGAGGTGAGGAGATGAAACTGCATCATCATGTATTGATTATCATAGTGATCATTATCCTCATCTTTTCCTTATACGGTGTAGGTTACGGTGCCGTCCCGTTCTTGCTCGCCGCCCTTTATCTCGGCTTCCTCAGCGTCAAAGAATTCCAACGCTTCAAGAAGAGTAGAAGATGGTAGCATAACAGGCACTTCATTGTATATAATGATAAGTATGCTTTTGTACAGAGAAAGGACGTGCGTACGATGAATTTGAATTTACATGAATTGACGAAAGAAGAACTACAGGAAGAATCGATGATCGATATTGCTTATGCCGTATTGACTGAACGACGGGAAGCATTGACACTCGAACAACTAATGAATGAAATCCGTGAATTGACTGGAATGTCGGAGAGCCAATTGAAGGACAAGCTTCTCCAATTCTACACAGATATGAATATCGATGGAAGATTCCTTGCCATTAATAACAACCAATGGGGCTTACGCGAATGGTATCCTGTCGATCAAATCGAGGAAGAAACGGCTCCTGTCGTCAAAGTCCGCAAGAAGAAAAAGAAAAAAGCGTATGACGATGAAGATGAGGACGATGAAGAAGAGGAAGAAGTCGACGAGGACGAATTGTTCGACGAAGAATTCGATGAGCTTGATGACGATGAAGAAGAGTTGGATGAAGAGGAAGAGGAAGAGGAAATCATCGAGATCGAAGAGGATCTTATCGATGATGAGGAAGGTCTCGAAATCGTTCCTGACGACGAATTGGATATTGACGATGAAGACGAAGAAGAAGAGGAAGACGAAGAAGAAGAGGACCTTCTCTGATACTTTCCACTTGACTTCGGGCGTTTAAGGATTTAAGCTTCTAGTTGGGCTCCTTGAAAAAGGACACATGAATCCGTGTATAAGCGCTCCTCTTGTAGATAGACTACAGTGGAGCGCTTTTTTCATTTTTACTAACCGACCCCCATCACGAAGGAGGAGCTATAGATGACTAAATATATCTTTGTAACCGGCGGAGTTGTCTCATCTTTAGGAAAGGGAATTAATGCTGCATCCCTTGGGAGACTATTGAAAAGCAGAGGCTTGCAAGTCACCAACCAAAAATTCGATCCATACATCAACGTCGATCCCCGCATGATGAGCCCATACCAGCACGGTGAAGTTTTCGTCACGGAAGACGGAGCTGAAACCGACTTGGACATCGGCCACTATGAGCGTTTCATCGACATCAAATTGAACAAATACTCCAATGTCACAATGGGGAAAGTATACTCCTCCGTACTGCGGAAAGAGCGCCGCGGCGAATACAAAGGGGCGACGGTCCAAGTCATCCCCCACATTACGAATGAAATTAAAAGCCTCGTAAAAAGAGCAGGCCAAGAAACGAACGCAGACGTTGTCATCACTGAAATCGGCGGAAGCGTAGGCGACATCGAGTCGCTTCCATACCTAGAAGCGATCCGTCAAATGAAGACGGACCTTGGCAAAGATGACGTCATGTATATTCACAACACGCTCATCCCATATCTACACGCTGCCGGTGAAATGAAAACGAAGCCGACGCAGCATAGCGTAAAAGAATTGCGTGGACTAGGCATCCAGCCGAACATGATCGTTGTCCGAAGCGAGTATCCTGTCCCTCAGGAAATGAAGGACAAAATCGCTCTCTTCTGTAACATCAAGCCTGAAGAAGTGATCGAAGCGCTTGACGCGGAAACTTTATACGAAGTTCCGATCCGACTTCACGCGCAAAACATGGACAAGATCGTCGTCGATTTCCTCGGCCTAGAAACGAAGGAACCTGATTTGACGGAAATCGAAGAACTCGTGAACCGTGTAAGAAATCTGTCCCGGAAAGTGAAAATTGCACTCGTCGGGAAATACGTCGAGCTGCAAGATGCTTATATTTCCGCGGTGGAAGCATTCCGCCACGCCGGTTATGAATTCGACACGGACATCGAGATCGACTGGATCAATTCCGAAGAAGTGACGAAGGAAAACGCGGAGGGAATCTTGAAAGACGCGGACGGCATTTTCGTTCCGGGCGGCTTCGGCGACCGGGGCATTGAAGGTAAAATGGAAGCGATCACGTTCGCGCGTGAAAACGGCATCCCATTCTTCGGTGTCGGCCTCGGCATGCAACTTGCTGCTGTGGAATTCGCACGTGACGTCCTTGGAATAAAAGACGCGCATTCAATTGAATTCGACAATGAAACGGAAAATGCGGTCATCGAAAACAACCGTGATTTCGAGGCGCATTCCGAAATCGAGCAAGTGAGCGGGCATATGAGACTCGGCGCCCATCCATGCAAGTTGAAGGAAGGCACGATAGCGCAAGAAGCGTATAACGATGAATTAGTATACGAGCGCCACCGCCACCGCTACGAGTTTAACAACATCTATCGCGAGCAATTCGAAAACGCCGGCATGATCGTGGCAGGGGAAAGCCCGGACGGACATCTCGTGGAAATCATCGAGTTGAAGGACCATCCGTTCTTCATCGGAACTCAATTCCACCCGGAATTCGCATCACGTCCAACGCGCCCACAGCCGCTCATCCGCGAATTCATTCGCGCAGCACTGACACATCAAGGCTGATAGCAAATAAAAAAACAGAAACCATCCGCAAGTGATGGTTTCTGTTTTTATTTAGATTGATGAAAGGCAAGTGATCATAAAAGTATGGGAGTGATCATAAATGTCAGCAAGTGATCATAAAACTCTGGGAGTGATCATAAAACTCTGGGAGTGATCATAAAACTCTGGGAGTGATCATTAAACTCTACAAGTGATCATAAAACTCTGTGAGTGATCATTAAACTCTACAAGTGATCATAAAACTCTTCAAGTGATCATAAAACTCTTCAAGCGATCATAAATCCCCGCAACCGCTCATAAACGTCGCCCCACACAAATTCATTCCTCTTCACTCACCATCTCGTCATACGCCATCTTAACCGCCTCATACAAAAAGAGCGCGACTAACAAATTTGGCTGAACGATCCGGCTGCCGATGTCCTCGCCCGGCAAAATCCCTTTCACAACGCCCGTCGCCATATACGTATATGCCAAATCCGCCAGCTCATTATCCTCGGTCGCTTTCTCGCCCGCAACAACTGCAAACGGGATGAACTGCTCCGCTAATCTCCGCGCCAACTGAAGCGCCCGAGCGTCCGTTGCAGAACGGGCAAATAGCCAAACCCTGTCCGCGGAATGGATCTCCATCCCTTCTTCATACCGGACAGCACCTCGGAAAGGCTCCGCGCTATGCAACGCGTTCAATCCGACCGCTTCCATCTCATCAAAGCCGGCGAAAATGACGCGTCCTTCCCCAATCGTCGCCTGGGCCAACAGCCGCGCCGTCTCCTCGACAGCCTCTTCATTATTTGAACCGGCACGCTGCAACAGCCCGCCGATTTGTGTCATTAATATCTTCATCTTTACCACCTCGTTTCCCATTATATTTTCTATCGTGAATAAAACCAAGTTTTCCATTGAGATGCCTCGAATTAAAACAATATTAGAATAATGAATGAAAAAAGAAGGAGATTCCTCTTTTCTGTCAAATTGTACTACATACAGGGTCAATAAATAAAAAAGGGGTGGGCCTTTTGAAGAGTTTGCTAATCGTCGACGATCAAGCCGGAATACGACTTTTATTAAATGAGGTATTCACAAAAGAGGGGTTTGAAGCGAGGTTGGCCGCAAATGGCGCGGAAGCCCTCCAATCGGTTACAGAGAAAGAACCCGATTGTGTTTTACTGGACATGAAAATGCCGGGAATCGACGGAGTGGAAGTGCTGAAAAGGCTAAAAAAAGACTGGCCCCATATCCCTGTCATCATGATGACGGCTTACGGGGAAGTCGAACTGACTGAAGAAGCAATTAAAAACGGGGCAGAGAAATATTTTACGAAACCATTTAATATTTACGAAGTGCGAGACGCGGTCAAAGAAATTCTGCATCGTGGGGAATGAAAAAACGGAATTCGATGACGCGCCGCGACTACAACCCAGACAGTAGTAAATACTGTCTGTTTTTGTTATGATAAAAAGGTAAATATCGTAACAAACAATAAATTCATCTCGACGATCCGGAGGAGGATTTTGCATGGCACTTGTTTCAATGAAAGAAATGATGATCAAAGGCAAGAAAGAAGGATATGCAATCGGTCAGTTCAACTTGAACAACCTTGAATACACACAGGCGATTCTGCAAGCGGCACAAGAAGAGAATTCCCCTGTCATCCTTGGCGTTTCCGAAGGGGCAGGACGCTATATGGGCGGATTTACGACAGTCGTCAACATGGTCAAAGGGTTGATGCATGATTACAACATCACCGTACCTGTCGCTATCCATCTGGACCACGGATCCAGTTTCGAAAAATGCAAGGAGGCGATCGACGCGGGCTTCACATCCGTCATGATCGACGCATCTTCAAAACCTCTAGCAGAAAACATTGAAATCACGAAAAAAGTTGTGGAATATGCCCATGCAAAAGGCGTTTCCGTTGAAGCGGAGCTCGGCGTTGTCGGCGGGCAGGAAGACGATGTCATCGCTGATGGCGTCATCTATGCAGACCCGGCAGAATGTAAGGAGCTCGTTGAAGCGACGGACATCGACTGCTTGGCGCCAGCCCTTGGATCGGTTCACGGCCCGTACAAAGGCGAACCGAATTTAGGTTTCAAGGAAATGGAAGAAATCTCAAGCCAATCGGACCTTCCACTCGTACTTCACGGCGGAACAGGCATCCCGACGAAGGACATCCAACGTGCCATCTCACTCGGAACCGCAAAAATAAACGTCAACACTGAAAACCAGATCGAAGGCACGAAAGCGGTCCGCGAAACATTGAACGCAGACCCGGACGTCTACGATCCTCGTAAATACCTAGCACCGATGCGCGATGCAATCAAAAAGTCAGTCATCAGCAAAATGCGCGAATTCGGCAGCTCAGGAAAAGCTTAATTTTGAATAAATAATTAGTAGCAAGTGGCTCCGTTGATTGAAGCGAAAGGCGGCGACTCCAGCAGGAAAAGCGTGTCCAGGTGAGACCCCGCAGGCGCTTGCGCCGAGGAGGCTCGCGGACCGCCCGCGGAAAGCGTCCGCCTGTAGCGGAAATTTTTAGCAGCAAATAGGAGAAGCATCAAATAACCAGATGCATTCTCCTTCTTTTCCATACATCGAAGGAGGAACAATATACATGAAATTTTTCATCGATACGGCAAACTTTGAAGAAATCAAAGAAGCACATAGCTGGGGGATCATCTCCGGCGTAACGACAAACCCATCTTTAGTTGCGAAAGAGAATATTTCATTCCACGACAGACTGCGCGAAATCACTTCGCTCGTACCTGGTTCTGTCAGCGCGGAAGTCATTGCACTCGACGCAGAAGGAATGATCGAAGAAGGACGCGAGCTTGCGAAAATCGCGCCAAACATTACTGTTAAGCTTCCAATGACGCCGGAAGGACTGAAAGCGTGCTCCGTTTTCGCACAAGAAGGCATCAAAACAAACGTGACCCTCATTTTCAGTGCCAACCAAGCATTGCTTGCAGCGCGCGCTGGAGCCACTTATGTATCCCCGTTCCTTGGACGACTCGATGATATCGGTCAAGAAGGAATTCAACTGATCAGCACAATCGCGGACATTTTCGCAATCCATGACCTGGACACGCAAATTATCGCAGCGTCCATCCGCAGCCCGCAGCATATTACAGATGCAGCACTTGCAGGAGCGCATATCGCGACGACACCATTCAACGTACTCAAACAATTATTCAACCATCCGTTGACCGACAAAGGCATCCAACAATTCCTCGAAGATTGGGAATCAAGAAAGAACAAGTGAAACGCCTAAAGGAGACTGAAATGGACGTTTATAAAATTAGAGGCGGCAATCCTCTACGTGGAACGATAAAAGTGAGCGGGGCGAAAAACAGTGCCGTTGCGTTGATTCCGGCTTCTATCTTAGCCGATTCACCTGTAACGATTGACGGACTTCCGGAAATCTCGGACGTCCTTACACTCCAAGCGCTCCTTGAAGATATTGGCGGAAAAGTTCAATTCGAATCGGGCAAGATGACGATCGATCCGTCGGAAATGATCGCCATGCCGCTTCCGAACGGCAATGTGAAAAAGCTAAGAGCCTCCTATTATATGATGGGTGCCATGCTCGGCCGCTTCAAGCACGCGGCGATCGGACTTCCGGGAGGCTGCCATTTGGGGCCGCGGCCGATCGACCAGCACATCAAAGGCTTCGAAGCATTGGGCGCAAAAGTGACGAACGAGCACGGTGCCATCTATTTGCGTGCCGAAGAATTGCGTGGCGCTAAAATCTATTTGGACGTCGTCTCTGTCGGGGCAACTATCAACATCATGCTCGCGGCGGTCCGTGCCAAAGGGCGGACGATCATTGAAAACGCGGCGAAAGAACCTGAAATTATCGATGTTGCCACTTTGCTTACGAATATGGGCGCTAACATCAAAGGTGCGGGGACGAATGTCATCCGAATTGAAGGAGTCGAACGGTTGCACGGAACGAAACATACGATTATTCCAGACAGAATCGAAGCAGGCACATTCATGATCATGGCAGCTGCAGTCGGAGATGGCATTACAATCGATAACGTCATCCCCTTCCACGTCGAAGCGTTGACCGCGAAATTGCGCGAGATGGGCGTCAAAGTGGAGGAGCGGGAAGAGCATATATTCATTCCGAAAACGGAGAATTTGCTGGCGGTCGATGTGAAAACGCTCGTCTACCCAGGATTCCCGACCGATCTGCAACAACCGTTCTCGGTGCTGTTGTCGCAGGCGAATGGCTCATCCGTCATAACGGATACGATCTATTCCGCGCGGTTCAAGCAAATAGACGAATTGCGGCGGATGAATGCCGACGGAAAAGTGGAAGGGCAGTCGGTCATTCTTTCGGGACCGACTCCACTACAGGCTGCGACCGTCCGGGCTACCGACCTTCGCGCAGGGGCGGCACTCGTCATCGCGGGACTGCTTGCAGAAGGTGAAACGGAAGTCCAGGAAATCCAACATATCGAACGGGGCTACAGCGACCTCATCGAGAAACTTCGCGGCATCGGAGCGGACATCCGGAAAGTTTCGGTTCCGGAAAAAGCGACGATCGGTGAATAAAGTGAAGTTTTGCTTATGCTATACTGGAAACGAATTTAACAGCTAATGAATAGCGTATAACTTGTTAATGGAAAATGAAATGCGCAAAACGGGAGGAACAATCATAATGGAACGCAGTTTATCGATGGAATTAGTACGTGTAACAGAGGCGGCGGCAGTATCGGCTTCCCGCTGGATGGGACGCGGTTTGAAAAACGAAGCGGATGACGCCGCAACGGAAGCGATGCGTACTGTGTTCGACACGATTCCGATGCAAGGGGTCGTCGTAATCGGCGAAGGCGAAATGGATGAAGCGCCAATGCTCTATATCGGAGAAGAGCTTGGAACAGGCGAAGGTCCGGAAGTGGATGTCGCCGTCGACCCGCTGGAAGGCACAAACATCGTCGCATCTGGAGGCTGGAATGCGCTTGCAGTCATTGCAATTGCGGATAAAGGGAACCTCCTCAACGCGCCGGACATGTACATGGATAAAATCGCGGTCGGACCTGAAGCGGTCGGCAAAATCGACATCAACGCATCTATCGCGGATAACCTTCAAGCCGTAGCCAAAGCGAAAAACAAATCGATCGATGAAGTTGTGGCAACTGTCCTCAACCGTGAACGCCATTCGAAAATCATCGAAGAAATCAGAGCTGCGGGCGCACGCATCAAGCTCATCAACGACGGAGACGTGGCGGCTGCCATTAATACGGCATTCGACGACACAGGCGTAGACATCCTGTTCGGACTCGGCGGAGCTCCTGAAGGCGTCATCGCCGCAGTCGGACTCAAATGCCTCGGCGGAGAAATCCAAGGCAAACTCGTCCCTTCAAATGAAGAAGAGCGACTCCGTTGCGAAAAAATGGGAATCGACGTCACGAAAGTCCTCTACATGGATGACCTCGTAAAAGGCGACGACGCAATTTTCGCTGCAACAGGAGTGACAGATGGCGAATTGCTGCGCGGCGTCCAATTCAAAGGCGGCTACAGCGAAACCCACTCACTCGTCATGCGCTCCAAATCCGGAACAATCCGTTTCGTAGAAGGACGCCACAGCATGAAGAAAAAACCGAATTTAGTAATGCAGGACTAAATAAATTATATTAAGTACTGTATTGGTAGTGCACTTTGCTTGGAGTGCAGACGCGAGACTCCTGCGGGAAAAGCGTTAGCCGAAGACCCCGGACGAACGATGTGAGGAGGAGGCTAAGGCAACGCCCGCGGAAAGGGAGCGTCGGAACGGAAAGCTTATTTTAGTTTTTATTCAATAAAACATAGCAAGCCTCAACGCCCGGCTACCTGCCGGGCATACTTCTATTAATTGATTCACCTACCCGATGAAACAATCACCCTTACAAACGAAAAACAAATAAAGAGTGGAGCTTACGATACTATGCCAATTCTAACAATCGCCAGCTTGGAAAATATGACCCTAAAAGAGTTATATGAGCTTGCAAGAGAATACAAAATCTCCTATTACAGCAAACTAACGAAAAAAGAACTGATCTTCGCCATCCTAAAATCGAGAGCCGAACAGGAAGGTTTCTTCTTCATGGAAGGCGTACTCGAAATCATCCAATCGGAAGGATATGGATTCCTCCGTCCGATCAACTACTCGCCAAGCTCTGAGGACATTTACATTTCCGCTTCTCAGATCAGACGATTTGACTTGCGGAACGGGGATAAGGTGACAGGAAAAGTACGTCCGCCGAAAGAGAACGAACGCTATTACGGCTTGCTGCAAGTGGAAGCAGTCAACGGGGAAGACCCGGAAGTCGCAAGGGAACGCGTCCATTTCCCGGCGCTCACACCGCTTTATCCAGACCGCCATATCAAACTTGAAACGACGCCACAGAAATTGTCTACACGCATCATGGACTTAGTGTCTCCGGTCGGTTTCGGCCAGCGCGGACTGATCGTCGCACCACCGAAAGCAGGAAAGACGATGCTGTTGAAGGAAATCGCGAATGCCATTACGACGAATCATCCCGAATCAGAATTGATCGTCCTCCTCATCGACGAGCGTCCTGAGGAAGTGACGGACATCGAACGTTCCGTCAATGCCGATGTCGTCAGCTCGACATTCGACGAAGTGCCGGAAAACCACGTGAAAGTCGCTGAACTTGTACTGGAGCGCGCAATGCGCCTCGTAGAACATAAACGCGACGTCGTCATTCTCATGGATTCCATCACGCGATTGGCGCGCGCCTATAACCTCGTCATCCCGCCGAGCGGCCGTACGCTTTCAGGCGGTATCGACCCGGCTGCGTTCCACCGTCCGAAGCGATTTTTCGGTGCGGCGCGGAACCTCGAGGAAGGCGGCAGCTTGACGATTCTCGCAACCGCTTTGATCGACACGGGCTCCCGTATGGATGAAGTCATTTACGAGGAATTCAAAGGGACAGGCAACATGGAGCTGCATCTCGACCGCAGCCTTGCAGAACGCCGTATTTTCCCGGCACTCGACATTCGCCGCTCTGGAACACGGAAAGAGGAATTGCTCATCCCGTCCGAACAGCTCGAAAAACTTTGGGCGATCCGGAAGACGTTTTCCGATGCACCAGATTTCGCAGAACGCTTCCTGAAAAAACTGCGTCAATCCAAATCAAACGAGGAATTTTTCGAAAAACTCAATGAAGAAATGAAAGCCCATCGCAACGGAAAAGGGCTCCTTTGATACGAAATAAAAATAGTTGCAAGCGCCGTCACGAAGAACGGCGTTTGCGAGCACAAGCGCAGCGTTGCGAGCAAGAATAATGAAGTGAAATCACAGTGTGAAATTCGAATAAAATAGTTGCATGTACCTAATGAATTTGTTATAATTCTTGAGTATGGTTTATAGCCATCTGCTGCATATGCGGTTGACATACACGGACCGTGTAAGGCATCAGTCTTATGCAACACCCTACAATAATACTCTGTTCCAGATGGTTCAGGGCGAGAGGAGAGAGACCGATGAGAGCAGGAATTCATCCAAACTACAAAGTAGCGACTGTCACTTGTTCATGTGGAAACACATTCGAAACAGGTTCTGTAAAAGAGGACATTCGCGTAGAAGTTTGTTCAGAATGCCATCCATTCTACACTGGACGCCAAAAATTCGCTGCAGCGGACGGACGTATCGACCGCTTCAACAAGAAGTATGGCTTCAAAGAAGAAGGACAAGAATAAGAACATTCCAACCCGCCAACATTGTTTGGCGGGTTTTTAATTTGGGAATAAACGAAATAGAATTCTTTTTGAATCAACCCCTATATTTGTCAAAACGGTTTTGCGCAATGCATGAAGCGTTCCGCGCATCCGAAGCGCCGTGTTTGGCGTCCAATAAATCCCTCCATAACATAATCTGACATGAAATAAAAGACGTCCTTTCCACAGGTTTTTGATGTATGATAGACATTCCAACAATGAAAAAAACACATTTACATAGAGCAACAATTGAAAGGGGAACCAACATGTACGTAACAATGCAAGGCGGCTGGATAGAAGTGATTTGCGGAAGTATGTTTTCAGGAAAATCCGAGGAATTGATCCGACGCGTGAGACGCGCACAATTCGCCAAACAGAAAATCGCAGTATTCAAGCCGGAAATCGATGATCGATATAGCGAAGAAGCGGTCGTCAGCCATAACGGAACGACAGTAATCGCGACGCCCGTTGCCGAATCGACTCAAATTGAGCAATTTGTGAAGGACGACTACGATATCATCGCCATTGACGAAGCGCAATTCTTCGATGAAGGCATCGTCGACGTCGTCATGGAATTGGCGGATCGAGGATTCCGCGTCATCGTCGCAGGGCTCGACCAAGATTTCCGCGGCGAACCATTCGGACCAATGCCGCAGCTCATGGCTGTAGCAGAAAACGTCACAAAACTGCAGGCCGTCTGCACTGTTTGCGGATCGCCCGCAAGCCGTACACAACGGCTTATTAACGGAAAACCCGCCGGCTACGATGACCCGATCATCCTCGTTGGAGCATCCGAAGCATACGAAGCAAGATGCCGCATGCACCACGAAGTCCCAAACGGCGTAACCGCTCACGTGGCAGTTAAATAATATCGATAGACAGCATGGACAAGCGCCATGCTGTTTTTTATTCGCAAAAAATTAATAACACACTCTCCACATCCGTTGAATACTATGGCTATTGGCAACACTTTTAAGACGGGAGGTGGTTGAATTGAAAAAATGGATTGTCGCCCTTACACTCTTTTGCTCAATCGGACTAATCGGCTGTCTACAGCAATCGGCGACCCAAAAACATGACAGTACGGAAACACCCAAAGCAGAACGTACGGAACAACAGGAAGCATCAAAGCAAACAGAATCGACGAAGCAACCGGTTGCCCAAACTGAAATCATCCCGGCACCGGTCCCGGTTATCAACATCATTGATCCGATTTCAAATAAACTTATCCACACATTAACCCCAATCGATCTAGGCTATGAAATGGATATCGCGGCGTACATAGCGAAAGTCGAACAACTTGCAAGAGAGCTCGCACGCGGTACCGATGGGAAAGCCGGCTACGACCAAAGGATGGTGCTCGATAAATTAGATGAACACGGCAATCTCATCAAAGGCAACCCGCTGATTATATTACGGGAAAGCGTATTAGTGGAGCGGATAATGGAAGCGTCTGCCGATGGAGGCACTGTTGAACTGCCACTCGAAATAACCGAAAGCGGCTATGATCCCGAGGATATCCCGCACTTGGACGAAGTTGTCATCGCTTCGTATACAACCTATTTCAACCCGGCGAAAACAAACCGGAATAAAAACATCGAACTTTCAGCCGTTGCGATTGACAAAATCATCGTTGGCAAAGACGATCAATTCTCCTTCAACACTGTCGTCGGACCGCGAGATGAAGCGAACGGTTACCAGCCTGCCCCGGAAATCATCAACAAAAAACTTGTCATGGGAATAGGCGGAGGAGTTTGCCAAACATCCTCCACTTTATTCAATGCGGTCGATCAGTTTCCGGTAAAATACATTGAATGGCATCATCATTCAATAGACATCGGCTACGTCCCGAAAGGAAGGGATGCGACCGTCTCCTACGGCGGCCTCGACTTCAGATTCCGAAACACCGCGGGAGCCCCGTTCCTGATCAAAGCCATCTACGGCAATGGATTTCTAACAATTGAAATTAGGACGGCGAAGAAATATGTAGATGCTTTCAAGTGAGTTGTTATATTGCGCTTGAAATAGAGGCTCCCGAGTCCAAAGCAGGTGGTCCCGCGTCCAAAGCGGGCCTCTGCGCGTCCAAAGCGAGGCCCGGCGCGTCCAAAGCAAGCCCCTGCGCGTCCAAAGCGAGGCCCGGCGCGTCCAAAGCTGGCCTCCGCGCGTCCAAAGCGAATCGCCGTGCGTCCAAAGTGAGCCCCGGCGCGTCCAAAACGAGCCGCCGCACGTCCAAAGGTAACTTGAAAATTTTATTTTATGAACGCTTTCTGCCTCAAAAATGATATTTATTCCGCATATAAGGGCTAAATTTAAATTTCCGCTCATTCTGGAATATTTACGTCCTGATACAATGCTTGTGAGGTGATGAAAATGTTAATGAAAAAACGGAGTGAGCCCTTGTCATTGCTAGGTTTGCAGTCATTAATAGGAAGGCTGCCTAGCAATCATAAGCAATATGCAATAATCGAGGAAGGTCTCAGAAGAAGAAAGGCTGGATACGGAGGTGAATTGAACTTTGACAAGCACATTAATGAATTCCGTCCATCATATCCATTCAGCATAATTCATGATCTCTGCCTTCTATACAATGGAATATATTTTCAGATGGATTCAGTGCTAATACAGCCGGATAAAATTATCATTTTTGAAATAAAGAACCTCGGTGGAAAACTCACCGTAAAAGCAAACCCCACGCAATTTATTCAAGAACTCAAAGGGGAAAGAAAAATCATTCAAAGTCCAATTACTGAACTAAAACGGAAAATAATATTTTTGGACAGATGGTTGAGGGAAAGGGGAATTAATGTCCCTATTAAAGGAATGATAGGACTTGCTTACACAAACGAATTATTGATTGAAGAAGAAACGAATACTGATATTTTATTTACACATGAAATTCCGATAAGATTATATAACATGGAAATAACGGAAGAAGTTTTGAGTAGGAATAAAATCAGTAATATCGCCCGTAATCTAGTGGATGAGCATCAAGAATATAACCCTTTCCCTTTAACAGAGACTTTAAATATTGC
Source organism: Sporosarcina pasadenensis (assembly GCF_047228845.1). NCBI lineage: Bacteria > Bacillati > Bacillota > Bacilli > Caryophanales > Caryophanaceae > Sporosarcina > Sporosarcina pasadenensis. The sequence continues at coordinate 66,541 of NZ_JBFEGM010000011.1, read as the reverse complement.
TAAAAAGGATATAACGCCAGGAGTCATTTGCCCGGAGTGCAAGCTCAATGGAATGAAATGGAGCATGAAGAAATGGCATTGTCTCGGCTGTTTTTATAGTGCTGGAGATTGTCATCTGCCCCTCATCGACGACTGGTTCTATTTAATGGATAGCTACATAACAAATCGTCAATTTCGCTATTTTTCAGGGGTCGAACATCAGCCGATTGCAAAAAGATTATTAAAAAAATCGGGTTTAGTCATGAAAGGTCATCGCAGGACGGCATTTTATATAAGATGATTATTCTAACGCTTTGTCAAAAAGCGTTTTTTTAAATCGCGCCATGTATTTCTTTTGCTTCGCGTCCAAAGGAGAGATTCCCGCGTCCAAAGCAAGTCTCCGCGCGTCCAAAGCGATCCCGCGCGCGTCCAAAGCGCTCCTCCGCACGTCCAAAGCGATCCCACGCGCGTCCAAAGCGCTCCTCCGCACGTCCAAAGCGATCCCACGCGCGTCCAAAGCAAGCCCCCGCGCGTCCAAAGCGCTCCTCCGCGCGTCCAAAGTGATCCCTCTCGCGTCCAAAGCGAGCCCTTGCGCGTCCAAAGCAAGCCCCCGCGCGCTCAAAACACTCCAACCATCCACCGCCACCTAAAGAAATCACTGTATTTCATCGCCTTATTCCCGTACAATAAACATACAAAACAGACTGAGGACGAAGAGGTGCAATGACTATGTTTGAGAGGCTTCAAGCCGTTGAGGATCGATATGAGCGATTGAATGAATTGCTGAGCGATCCGGATATTGTGAGTGATATGACTAAGCTGCGGACGTATTCGAAGGAGCAGTCCGATTTGCAGGATACGGTCGATGCGTACCGTGAATATAAAAGCGCGACGACGCAGTATGACAATGCGAAAGAAATGCTGGAAGAGCATTTGGACGATGAAATGAAAGAACTCGTTAAAATGGAGTTGGCCGAGCTCGATGATCAGATCGAAGCCCTCGAAGCGAGATTAAAACTATTGCTCGTCCCGAAAGATCCGAACGACGATAAAAACGTCATTATGGAAATCCGCGGGGCGGCAGGCGGCGACGAAGCGGCGCTGTTCGCGGGCAACTTGTACAGGATGTATAGCCGTTTTGCGGAAACGAACCATTGGAAAGTCGAAGTGATGGATTCCTCGCCGACGGAGCTTGGCGGGTTCAAGGAAATCATTTTCATGATCAGCGGGAACGGAGCTTATTCCAAACTGAAATATGAAAACGGAGCGCATCGCGTCCAACGCGTGCCGGAAACGGAATCGGGCGGCCGGATCCATACGTCGACTGCCACCGTGGCTGTACTCCCGGAAGCGGAGGAAGTCGAAATCGACATCCACGAAAAAGATATCCGCACCGACACATTTGCATCATCCGGACCGGGTGGGCAATCCGTCAATACGACGATGTCCGCCGTCCGCCTGACGCACTTGCCGACAGGGATCACTGTCTCGTGCCAGGATGAAAAATCGCAGATCAAAAACAAAGAGAAAGCAATGAAAGTTCTCCGCGCCCGCATCTACGACAAGTTCATGCAAGAAGCGCAAGCCGAATACGACGAAAAGCGGAAATCCGCTGTCGGGACTGGTGACCGCTCCGAACGGATCCGTACGTACAACTTCCCGCAAAACCGCGTGACGGACCACCGGATCGGACTCACAATCCAAAAACTCGATCAGATTATCGAAGGGAAGCTCGACGAAGTGATCGATGCCCTCATCGTCGAGGACCAGGCGAGACGATTGGAAAGCTTGGATCAGCATGACTGAAAAAATTCATGAGGCGCTCAATAAAGCGAAATCTCTTCTCGAATCAAAAAACTTGGACGAACACGCAGCCAAGCTGCTCATGGAGCATGTGACACAAAAATCGAGCGCCGCATTGCTCGCGGACTTGCGTGAACCGCTCACGACAGAACAGCACAAAGATTTCTGGAATAAAACCGAAGAGCTGCTTACGGGCAAGCCCGTCCAGCATATTATCGGCACGGAACAGTTTTACGGACTGTCGTTCGAGGTGAATGAACACGTGCTCATCCCGCGACCTGAAACGGAGGAGCTCGTATTGGGCGCCCTCGAACGGAGCCGCAAGTTCCTTGAATGCCGCGTGGCGGATATCGGTACAGGGAGCGGCGCGATCGCGATTGCCTTCAAAAAAGAAAGGCCTGGAGCGGTTGTCACGGCGACCGATATTAGTGAAGCCGCGCTCAAGGTTGCGAAGAGGAATGCGAAGCGCAATGAGGTCGACGTCGATTTCAGGATCGGTAATCTGACAGAACCGATCGAAGAGGAGAAGTGGGATGTCGTCCTGTCGAACCCACCGTATATCGCCTGGGAGGAGTCCGGGGAGATGTCTTCAACAGTTCTCGATTTCGAGCCGCATAGCGCGTTATTTGCGGATGAGGATGGGCTTTTCTTCTATAAACAGCTTGCGGAAAAATTGCCGCCGCTCATGAATCCCCAATCGCTCATCGGCGTCGAAATCGGCTACCTTCAAGGGCGGGCAGTGAGCGAGCTTTTCCAAAAGGCGTTTCCGGATGCGCGGGTTTCCGTCGTGAAAGATGTGAATGGAAAAGATCGAATGATATTTTGCGAGATTGATGAATAAAACCCCCTAACCCTGGCGACAATGTGGTCAGGAGGGGATCGATATGTTGCAAGACTATGAAATTAGTAAAATTCAAACAAATAGGCGGATGGATCGTTTGATGGCGGTAGTCGAGTTCATTCTCGTGCTGTTCCTCATCCAGTCCGCTTTGCTATTATTCACAGGTCAGGCCGAACAGGAAGGGGAGATCAGATTCCGGATCCTGTCGCATTCGAATGCGCCTGCCGACCAAAAGTTGAAGGAAGAGATCCGGCTTGTCATCGAGCCGATGATCAATCAGGCAATCACGCAAGCGAAGTCGAAATCAGAAATTGTGGATAACTTAGAGGCGATTGAATCGACCATCTTGGAAACCGCCCAATCGATGGCGGGCGGGCAAGCCGTTACGTTTGAACGGACAGCGGCTCTGTTTCCGCCGAAGCGTTCGGGCTTGGTCATTACGCCGCAAGCGCCGTATGACGCGTATATTTTGAAAATCGGCAGCGGGCGTGGCGACAATTGGTGGTGCTCTTTATTTCCAAGGGTCTGTTTTCCTGACAAAGAAGTGGAAAAATCAGACGACGAAAAGGTCACTTTCTTCGTTTGGGAGTGGATAAAGTCATTGTTTGAATAAAGTTATCCACTTGAATTGTGGATAAGTGGATGAAATTGTGTATAAATGGGGGTTTGAACCGTGGAAACTGAAATCGTTTCAGTGGATAACGATATGGATAACTCGGTAAGTTATCAACGGGCTGTGGATATTTTGAAAGATGGCGGCGTCGTAGCGTTCCCGACCGAAACGGTGTATGGCCTCGGAGCGCTTGCGACGGATGCGGATGCTGTGCAGCGGATCTTCGAAGCGAAAGGGCGCCCGTCCGACAACCCGCTCATCGTACATATTGGCAAGATAGAAGATGTGGCTCAATACGCGGTAGATGTGCCGGAAAGTGCAGAAGATCTAATGGATGCATTTTGGCCGGGGCCGCTGACGCTCGTCTTCCATAAGAGGCCCGGTGTCATTGCGGAAAATGTCACACCGGGCTTCGACACGGTCGGGTTGCGGATGCCCGATCATCCCGTGGCACTACAACTTCTCCGCACGCTTGACGGACCGCTTGCCGCACCGAGCGCAAATCGGAGCGGAAAGCCGAGCCCGACGGAAGCCGCGCATGTGCTGACTGATCTCAATGGACGGATTCCGCTCATTGTCGATGGCGGCAGGACAGGTGTCGGTGTCGAATCGACCGTGCTCGACATGACCGCGAATCCACCGGAAATTTTGCGGCCTGGCGGCGTGACGCGGGAGATGATCGCGGGAGTGATCGGCCCTGTTCGCGCTGAAAGCAAGGAATCCGGAGCCCTCGACGATGAAGAAGCGCCGCGTGCACCTGGCATGAAATATATGCATTACGCTCCGGAGTCGCCGCTATTCGTCATTCAGCCGGACGAATCGGCGATACGGGAAGCGGTCAGGCAGCTTCACTCGGAAGGGAAGAAGGTTGCGGTCATCGGACCCGACGAGTTTGACATCGCGGAAGCTGACTGGTATTTCCGTGTCGGCCCGCTTCATGACAACGAAGCGATGGCAGTGAACTTATACGGTGCGATCCGGCAATGCGATTTGACGGACGCCGATCTCATCCTCGCCGCGGGGACGGATCATGAAGGCGTCGGTGCCGCCGTCATGAATCGGCTTCTGAAAGCGGCGGACGGAAAACGGTTCGACGGATAATACCATGTAAGTTTCTATGTTCAAATAATAATCGGATATGAATGACCTCCTAAACGAGCGCATAAGATGGATGGATGCGGAAGTTGGGAGGTCAATTCATTGTTGGAAATATTCGCTGCAAGCGTTACGACAATCGATGTCGTCGTAGTATTATCGTTATTACAATTGCGAAAAGGAAGGCTTGTCCTCGCGCTGTGGATAACATTCCTGAACTTGGTGCTGCCTTTCGCTGGCTTCGTCATGGGGGACTGGTCCGCCGACATTTTTTCGGTGTGGAGCCATTTGCTGTCGGGCGTCCTGCTAGCGATGATTGGCATTCACATGCTTCTGCAGGACGATGATAACAGCATGCTGAAACGGCAACTCCATCCGGCGATCATTGCGCTTGCTGTCAGCTTGGACACCTTTTCAATCAGTGTTTCTTTCGGCATGCTTCATTTGAATAAACTGCTATTCATCTTGGCAGCGGGGGCTCTCTCGTTCATTTTTTCCTGCTTAGCGCTTTATTTTGGAAGGTTTTTGAATATCAAAAACGGCAGGCTGCTTCGCATCGTTGCCGGGCTGGCTTTATTAATCATGGGGATATTGTCATGTTTTTGATGAAATTATCTATTTCTTTATTCATTGCTATCGGGTATTCTAAAGGTAGGTGATCATGAATGAATATTTATTTTATTTGCACAGGGAATACGTGCAGGAGCCCGATGGCGGAGGCGATTCTCCGTTCGAAGGCGATAGAGGGCGTCACGGTCCGGTCGGCTGGGGTAAGTACGGTTGACGGGTTGCCGATTTCGACGAACGCCAAGACGCTTATCGAAGAGGCGGACATGCCTTACACGCACGTGTCCAACGCGGTCAATGCGGAAGATCTGGCATGGGCGGACCTCGTGTTGACGATGACGATGTCGCATAAGGAGCTACTGCTGCATTCATTCCCGGAAGTTGAAAAGAAGACATTTACGTTGAAAGAGTACGTAACTCCCGGTGATTTCGGAGATGTACACGATCCGTATGGCGGCAGTTTGGCCACGTATCGGAGGACATTCGAAGAATTGGGTAGGTTGATCGAGCAGTTGAAGATGAAGCTGACGGAGGATGGGGAATGAAGAAGAAATTCGGCTTGCGTAAAAAATTGGTTTTATTCGTAACGGTGCTTGCGGTTGTCACGTATTCGACGAGCGCCTTGTTCATCAACTATATCCGGCCGGAATTCTTTCCGAATGTCCAGCCGTTTGTATTTGAAATTAGTACATATGCAATGGGAATTTTATGGTCGGGCATTTTGGCGGCCTTATTCAGCACGATTTTGACAAAGCCGCTGCAAAACCTGGAAAAGGCGGCAATCGAAGTGGCGGAGGGGAAGATCGGCACGGATATCGAGCTGCCGAAGTCATCTGACGAAATCCGTTCGGTTGCGGAAGCGTTCCAGCAGCTCGTCGTCAATTTGCGCACGATTGTTGCGGAAATCGAGACGAACTTCGAGAAGACGGCGCAGACGGTCGACAAATTATCAGGTGAGACAAGCAGTGCGGCGTCACAGGCAGATGCGGTCGCTTCAACGATCATGGAAATCTCATCGGGTGCGGAAGCTTCGGCAGTCGCCATCCAGGAAACGGCGGAGGCGATCGAGGATGTACGGACGCTTGCGGCGGAAGTGAGCAGCCGTGCGGAAGATTCATCCGAACAATCGAAAGAAATGCTCGCGGAACTGGAGCGGACGACAGAAGTGTTCCGGACGCTCGTCAAAGGGATCCGAGACATGTCGAATCAGAGCGAGCAGTCGCTCGGCACAATCCGCGAACTCGATCAAAATGCGCAGAAGATCGGTGAAATCGTCCAGCTAGTCGGTAGCATTGCCGGCCAGACGAATTTGCTTGCGCTGAACGCATCCATCGAAGCGGCGCGGGCTGGAGAACATGGAAAAGGCTTCGCGGTCGTCGCGGAGGAAGTCCGAGTCCTTGCGGATGAAAGTGCGAAAGCGGTTCATAGCATCGACGAACTTGTGAAAATGATCCAGTCCGATGTCTCAAAAGTCGTGAAGGAAATGGAAAGGCAAGTGAAGACGGCAGCAAACGAAGCGGACCGCGCCGATGCAACGAGCGGCAACGTCGAATCAATGGCGGAAAAAGTGAACGGCATGGCCGATTCCGTCGTCAAAATTTCGGAGCTCGTCGAACACCAGCTATCCAACATCGAAACGACCGCCATGCAGTCGCAGGAAGTCGCGGCCATCGCTGAAGAGACGTCTGCTGGCGCCGAAGAAGTACGCGCCGCCACGGAAGAGCAAGTGAAGTCAATCGAGCAGACCGATGTTATGGTGAGCCAACTGAAAAAGCAATCTGAAGACCTGTATAAAGTCATCAGCCAGTTCGATCGTTCCTAACTATTTATCAATCATTTCCAATTCATTTCACAGCCCGAAATAGTAAAGCGAGGGCTGTGTTTTTTTGTGGAACAATGGTAAAATGATTTGTGAGTAAATTAAGAAAAGAGGGGACGCAATGAAAATCGCAATCTCTTCGGATCATGGCGGCAATCGTCTGCGCCATGAAATCATGGACTTATTATCGGAACTAGGATTGGACTATGAGGACTTCGGTCCGGACTCCGATGAATCGGTCGATTATCCGGATTACGCCAAACCTGTAGCGGACGGCGTCGCAAGCGGGAAGTTCGATCGGGGCATCCTCATTTGCGGGACAGGGATCGGCATGTCGATCGCTGCGAATAAAGTGAAAGGGATCCGTTGTGCGCTCGTCCATGACGTCTTCAGCGCGAAGGCGACAAGAGGGCATAACGATTCGAATATCCTTGCCATGGGTGAACGTGTCATCGGACCGGGCCTTGCAAGGGAAGTGGCGACAGCATGGCTGGATACTTCATTTGAAGGTGGCCGCCACGAGCGTCGCGTCGCCAAATTGTCAGAGCTCGAAAATTAAGTGAGGTGGGCAAGACAATGGATGATGTATTAAATTTATGGAAGCTTCAGCTTGAACAGCTGCTATCGGAAATGGAAGAGCAGACAACTTTCACGCCCGGCACATTTTTCGTCGTCGGCTGCTCGACATCCGAAATCGCGGGCAAACGGATCGGGACGGGAGGCGCCTTTGAAGTCGCCGACTCGTTATTCGGACCGTTGAACGCATTCGCTAAGAAGCATGACCTGTTTTTAGCATTCCAAGGCTGTGAGCACATTAACCGCGCCTTGACGATCGAGCGCAAAGCGGCGGAAAAAATGAACCTCGACACTGTATCCGTCATTCCGGCAGTACAGGCTGGCGGTTCGATGTCCGCATATGCGTTCGAACATTTGAATGATGCGGTCGTCGTCGAGTCCATTCGTGCGAATGCAGGGATCGACATCGGCCAGACATTGATCGGCATGCATTTGAAGCCGGTCGCCGTTCCACTCCGCACGTCCATCGACAAGATCGGGGATGCCGTCGTGACGTTAGCGACGACCCGGCCGAAATTGATCGGCGGCGAGCGCGCGATCTACAACCGCCCGGTGGAAGAATAAACTTCATTCCACTAGATGCACCCGGGTAAAAACATACGAAAAGGGGAAATGGAATCATGGATTTAAGTAATGTGAAACGCGAAGACACAGCAGTTTACGAAGCGATTATGGCGGAAAAGAACCGTCAGAACGCCAATATTGAATTGATTGCATCCGAAAACTTCGTGACGGAAGCAGTCATGGAAGCGCAAGGTTCCTACTTGACGAATAAATACGCTGAAGGCTATCCGGGCAAGCGCTACTACGGCGGATGTGAGCACGTTGACGTCGTTGAAAACATCGCGCGCGACCGTCTGAAAGAAATTTTCGGCGCAGGCTATGCAAACGTACAAGCCCACTCCGGTGCGCAAGCGAACATGGCTGTCTATTTCACAATTCTTGAGCCGGGCGACACTGTTCTCGGCATGAACCTTTCCCACGGCGGACACTTGACGCACGGCAGCCCGGTAAACTTCTCCGGCAAGCTGTACAATTTCGTTGAATACGGTGTCAGCAAAGAAGACGAGCGCATCGATTACGAAGATGTCCGCCAAAAAGCGCTTGAGCATAAGCCAAAATTGATCGTTGCAGGTGCAAGTGCATATCCACGCGAAATCGACTTTGCGAAATTCCGTGAAATCGCTGATGAAGTCGGAGCTTACTTGATGGTCGACATGGCGCATATCGCTGGCCTCGTCGCGGTAGGCGAGCATCCGAACCCGGTGCCGTACGCGCACTTCGTCACATCAACAACGCATAAGACGTTGCGCGGCCCACGTGGCGGATTGATTCTCGTGAACGAGGAATTCGCTGAAGAATTCGGCCGTAAAATCGACAAAACGATCTTCCCTGGCATCCAAGGCGGCCCGCTCATGCACGTCATCGCTGCAAAAGCGGTTGCATTCGGCGAAGCCCAAAAGCCTGAGTTTAAATCGCATATCCAGCAAGTGAAGAAAAATGCTGCTGCCCTTGCGGAATCCTTGATGGCTGAAGGCGTCGACATCGTTTCAGGCGGAACGGACAACCACTTGTTGCTCGTCAACTTGAAATCACTCGGCATCACAGGCAAAATTGCTGAACACGTTCTTGACGAAGTCGGCATCACTGTCAATAAAAACACAATTCCATTCGACACGGAAAGCCCATTCGTCACATCCGGCATCCGTATCGGAACACCAGCTGTCACAACACGTGGTTTCAAAGAGGAAGAGATGAAGGAAATCGGTTCCATCATCGCCCACCTATTGAAAAACCACGAAGACGAAGCGGTGAAAAAGGAAGCGGCTGAGCGCGTCAAAGCACTAACAGACCGTTTCCCGCTATATGCATAATTGATAAATCCCCGCTCTCTTCGCGAGAGCGGGGATTTTTTCAAGAAAGGACGCATAAAATTCATTTTCCGCGCATAAACGCTTCTAGATACGCATAAACGTCGCCAAAAACGCATAAATCACAATTCCTACGCATAACCGCCACCAACTGCGCATAAATTAGAAATTCCACGCATAAACCGCCACAAATACGCATAAAATTCTTATTTCACGCATAACCGACACAATCTTCATTCCCAATGTGTAAATCGACACGTTTCTGTTATAATGTACAGGACATTCCGAAAAGGAGCGATTAGCAATGGCAAAAGTACATGTATTTGATCATCCGCTTATCCAGCATAAATTGACACATATCCGTGACGTGAATACGGGAACGAAGGAGTTCCGCGAGCTCGTCGACGAAGTGGCGACATTGATGGCGTATGAAATTACCCGGGACCTTCCGTTGACAGAAGTGGAAGTGGAAACACCGGTCCGCACAGCAAAATCAAATGTATTGGCAGGCAAGAAATTAGGGATTGTACCTATTCTGCGTGCAGGCATCGGCATGGTCGATGGCATTTTGAAATTGATTCCAGCAGCGAAAGTCGGACATATCGGCTTGTTCCGTGATCCGGACACACTGCAACCTGTAGAGTATTTCGTGAAACTTCCTTCCGACGTATCGGAACGTGAATTCATCCTCATCGACCCGATGCTTGCAACAGGCGGCACGGCAGTGGAGGCTGTGAATTCATTGAAAAAACGCGGTGCGAAAAACATCCGCTTCATGTGCTTGATTGCAGCTCCTGAAGGCGTAAAAGTATTCACTGAAGCACATCCTGACATCGATGTGTATATTGCTGCATTGGACGAAAAATTGAACGAAAAAGGATATATCGTTCCGGGACTTGGTGACGCAGGTGACCGCCTGTTTGGAACTAAATAATCACGGAACAAAATAATGGGGAAGGCGTGAATGGATTGAAACGGAAATGGAAAGTGATGACGATTTTCGGTACGCGTCCGGAAGCGATTAAAATGGCTCCGCTCGTACTTGAACTGCAAAAGCATCCCGAGGAGATCGAATCGATCGTCACGGTGACTGCGCAGCATCGTCAAATGCTCGACCAAGTTTTGCATGCATTCAACATCACACCAACTTATGATCTGAACATCATGAAAGATCGGCAGACGCTCATCGATGTCGCGACACGCGGATTGGAAGGGCTCGATCAAATTATGAAAGAGGCGCAGCCTGATATCGTGCTCGTCCACGGCGATACATCGACGACATTCATCGGCAGCCTCGCAGCGTTTTACAATAAAATCGCAGTCGGTCACGTCGAGGCGGGACTCCGCACATGGGATAAATTCTCCCCGTACCCGGAGGAAATGAACCGCCAGCTGACGGGCGTCCTTGCCGACCTTCATTTCTCGCCGACCGAAAAGTCCGCGCAGAACTTATTAAATGAAGGAAAGCAGGAAGACCGTATTTACATTACGGGGAACACCGCAATCGACGCGCTTCAGACGACGGTGCGGGACGATTATAACCATCCGATTCTCGACGAAATCGGCGAAGATCGTCTCATTCTTCTTACTGCGCACCGACGCGAAAACTTGGGCGAACCGATGCGCAACATGTTCCGCGCGATTAACCGGATTCTTGAAAAGCATCCGGACACGCAAGTCATCTATCCGGTCCATATGAATCCGGCGGTGCGTGAAGTGGCGGACGAAATCCTTGGTTCGAACAAGCGCGTTCATCTGATCGAACCGCTCGAAGTCGTCGATTTCCACAACTTCGCAGCACGTTCGCATATCATTTTGACCGATTCGGGCGGCATCCAGGAAGAAGCGCCATCACTCGGCAAACCGGTCATCGTCCTCCGCGACACGACGGAGCGTCCGGAAGGCATCGAGGCCGGCACATTGAAACTTGCTGGTACCGACGAAGACACGATCTTCAACTTGACGGATACACTACTATCCGACGAAGCGGAATATAGCGCAATGGCGAAAGCTTCTAATCCCTATGGAGACGGCCACGCTTCCGAACGCATCGTCAGCGCGTTGAAGGAATACCTTTCTTCATTAAATTAATCTGAAACGGGTTGGATTTATGCGTAAAAACGCATAAATCCTTCTAAAGAAGCATAAACCCGCAGAAATGCGCATAAATTGCAAGAAAGACGCATAAACACTAGCAAATACGCATAACCGCCGCAAATCACGCATAAATCCATTCAAAAACGCATAAAAGTATTTATGCGCGAATAAATGACTTTATGCGTATTGCGGCTCGGTTATGCGGAATTATAGCGAATTATGCGGATCTGGCTCAATTTATGCGCGTTTATTGACAATTATGCGTATCTAGAAGATTTTATGCGTATTTGCAGTTGCTAGGCGTTCCAGTACGTAAGCTCCATTAGGATAGCGACGTGCTGGAACGAAGCAACTATCTATTTAAATAGAAGAAAACCAAGGAAATTCACTCATCGACTACGACAAAAAATTCCTACATTAACAAATATGTCGATTATTTGACAATATGAACAGTTTGTGAATAATTTCACGGGAATCAATTGACATCAAAATGCCCCTATTGTATGCTAACAAAGGGTAAGAATGATAGGGATTCATACATAGAAAAAACGCCTCGGGGATAAGCTTCAGGGCGATTCTATCAACCTTCATAGGACGTCGTTCCACGAGGGACCCCTTGAGCGTGCTCGATGGCAACGCCTCCTGGTGGTCAGTTGCTTACGGCGATTCACATGCAATTATAGGTTCCGACCAATCGGAATCTCTATCAGTACAAGCCCTCATTAGGAGCGATTCAAGTCGTTTTGTGTCGTATCTTGTACAACCCCGCTTTTCGAAGTCGCCAGACCCGGAAAATACGAATCAGGAGAATCACCCATCATGCATACATTGCGACACATTTTTAATAGGCAGAAGAAAGCACTCTTTTTTTTGCTCGCATTGTTTGTCATCGGATGGGCTTTTAGTGCATTCAAACCGGTTTTTGGTGGATTGATCCTAGGTTCCTTATTCGGACTGTATAATTTTTATATTCTTGTCCGTAGAATGGAAAGATTTGATCAGAACATTTCGGAAGGGAAAGCAACAAAGTCAATCGGAGGAACCGCATTGCGATTCGGATCCGGTGTGGCTGCCGCAGCCATTGCGTTGTCGATGCCGGAAAAATTCGATCTGATCGGAACAGTGATCGGACTGATGATTCCATACGTTCTATTGCTCGTCGACAGAATCGTAGTCCACGTCAAGCATTTCTAAACTGACACGCATAAGGGAGGTGAACGAAACGTGAACCATGGAAATCCGGAGTATATACAATTTCTCGGATTAAACTTTAACCCAGCAAACATCCTCATGCTCTTTGTCACATGTCTAGTCGTCTTCCTCATTGCCGTACTCGCGACGCGCAATTTGCAGATCAAGCCGACCGGTATGCAGAACTTCATGGAATGGATCATGGATTTCGTCAAAGGGATTATTAAGAACAATATGGACTGGAAAACAGGTGGTCGATTCCACGTACTCGGAATCACCTTGATCATGTTCGTCTTCGTTGCAAATATGCTCGGATTACCATTTGCGGTAGTCTGGAAAGGTGAGCTTTGGTGGAAATCACCAACAGCGGATCCCGTCATTACATTGACACTCGCTGGGATGGTCGTTGTATTAACCCATTACTATGGCGTTAAACAATTGGGGACGAAAGGGTACTTCAAAACGTACCTTCAACCGATGCCATTCTTAGCACCACTAAAAGTTATCGAAGAATTTGCAAACACATTAACACTCGGTCTACGTCTATACGGTAATATTTTCGCAGGAGAGATCCTTATCGGTCTACTTGCAACACTCGGGGCTGGTAGTGCATTCGGTCTTATTGGAGCCGTCATCCCGTCACTCGCTTGGTTAGGCTTCTCAGTCTTCATCGGAGCGATCCAGGCATTCATCTTCGTTATGTTAACGATGGTCTACATGGCGCATAAAGTCTCAACAGACCATTAAACATATATTGCCCCTGTTCAGGGTTAGTAAACAACAAAAAAACACGAAATTTTAGGAGGATATTACACTATGGTAGGTTCAGTTGGTCTATTAGCAGCAGCACTTGCAGTTGGTCTTGGTGCACTTGGAGCAGGTATCGGTAACGGTTTGATCGTTTCTAAAACAGTAGAAGGTATCGCTCGTCAACCAGAAGCGCGCGGTATGCTTCAAACAACAATGTTCATCGGGGTAGCGTTAGTTGAGGCCCTTCCGATCATCGCGACTGTTATCGCGTTCATCGTAATGAACCAATAATAAGACAACAATTCTACAAAATGGCGAAGACCGCGGCATAACTGCCCTTCGCCATTCATTTATGTAATAACTGACGTTTGAAATAGTAATTTGAAGTTGAAAATTAAGAATGATGTTCTTTTTATACAATAATGAAAATTGACATGAGCTCTTGAAGGGAGTGAAACAATCGTGTTAGGAAACACCTTCATCCTATTGTCCGCAAACGGCGGAGGATTTCTGTCATCATTGAATGACCCGAATGGTTTAAATCTAGGCGATATCATTGTCACAGTAGTATTCTTCACACTCCTCATGCTTCTACTAAAGAAGTTCGCATGGGGCCCACTAATGGGCGTAATGGAACAACGTGCACAATTGATCGCAACTGAAATCGAAGCAGCTGAAAAAAGCCGCTTGGAATCTCAAAAGCTTTTGGAAGAACAGCGTGCCCTATTGAAGGAAGCGCGTGAAAACGCACAATCGATTGTTGAAAATGCTCGTAAGCAAGGAGAAACACAACGCGAAGAGCTGATGACAGCAGCGCGTGCAGAAGTGAACCGGATGAAAGAATCCGCAACACTCGAAATCGCGACAGAGAAGGAAAAAGCAGTTGCGGCTGTCCGCGAAGAATTCGTTTCACTTTCAATCTTGGCGGCATCTAAAGTTCTTGGTAAAGAAATCTCTGAAGAGGACAACCGTGCTTTGATTGAAGAAACGATTGTGAAGGCAGGCGAAAGCCGATGAGCAATTCGGTCGTAGCAAAACGCTATGCAACAGCACTTTTTGAACTATCTCAACAACACGGGCAAACCGGTCCAATTCAGGAAGAAATAAAAGAATTGACGAAGGTGTTCCGTGACAATAAAGACCTTGGTGAACTATTAAGTTCTCCGAAGTTATCATTAGCGAAGAAGAAGGAAATGATCGCAAACATTTTCACAGGCGTGAATCCGCTCGTATTGAATGCGTTGTACGTATTGCTTGATGCGAAGCGCATGGATGAAGCCCAAAATGTTTTCGAAGAGTTCCTCGGCCTAGCAGATGATGCTGCGGGAATTGCAGAAGCGAAAGTGTACTCGACACGTCCATTGACGGAGCAAGAGACGAATGCCATTTCGTCAACTTTCGCGCACAAAGTAGGTAAACAATCTTTACGCATTGAAAATATCATCGATCCAAGCTTGATCGGGGGCGTCCGTCTCCAAATCGGCAATCAGATTTACGACAGCAGCTTGAGCGCGAAGCTCGAAAAACTGCAACGTAAATTGATCGGATCCTAATTTGAAATTGAGGGGTGACATACATGAGCATCAAAGCTGAAGAAATCAGCACGCTGATAAAGCAGCAGATTGAAAACTATCAGTCTGAGATGGAAGTAAGCGAAGTCGGTACGGTTATCAAAATCGGTGACGGTATCGCTCTTGCTCATGGCCTCGACAACGTCATGGCCGGAGAGCTTCTTGAGTTCTCTACAGGTGTCATGGGTATGGCGCAAAACTTGGAAGCGAACAACGTTGGTATCGTTATCCTAGGACCATACACAGACATTAAAGAAGGCGATGAAGTACGTCGTACTGGCCGTATTATGGAAGTACCTGTCGGTGAAGAACTGATTGGACGCGTCGTGAATCCACTCGGCTTGCCGGTAGATGGATTGGGCCCGATTGCAACGACAAAAACTCGTCCGATCGAAAGCCCTGCACAAGGCGTCATGGCACGTAAATCCGTTCATGAGCCATTGCAAACAGGCATCAAGGCGATCGATGCACTCGTACCGATCGGCCGTGGACAGCGTGAATTGATCATCGGTGACCGTCAAACAGGTAAAACAACTGTCGCAATCGATACAATTCTTAACCAAGCTGACCAAGATATGATTTGTATCTATGTAGCTATCGGACAAAAGGAATCCACAGTTCGTGGGGTTGTTGAAACACTCCGTAAAAACGGTGCGCTTGATTACACGATTGTTGTAACAGCATCCGCTTCACAACCGGCTCCATTGCTATTCCTAGCACCATATACAGGTGTAACGATGGCGGAAGAATTCATGTTCCAAGGCAAGCACGTCCTTGTCGTCTATGATGACCTTTCAAAACAAGCGGCTGCTTACCGTGAACTTTCCTTGCTACTTCGCCGTCCTCCAGGCCGTGAAGCTTACCCTGGTGACGTATTCTACTTGCACTCCCGTCTACTCGAGCGTGCAGCGAAGTTGAACGATACATTGGGCGCAGGTTCCATTACTGCTCTTCCATTCGTTGAAACGCAAGCTGGGGACATCTCCGCTTACATTCCAACGAACGTTATTTCCATCACTGATGGACAAATCTTCTTGCAGTCGGATCTCTTCTTCTCGGGTGTACGTCCAGCGATCAACGCCGGTCTTTCCGTATCCCGTGTAGGTGGTTCCGCGCAAATTAAAGCGATGAAAAAGGTTGCGGGTACACTCCGTCTTGACCTTGCAGCATACCGTGAGCTTGAAGCGTTCGCAGCATTCGGTTCCGACCTTGATGCAGCGACAAAAGCGAAACTTGACCGCGGAGCGCGCACAGTTGAAGTATTGAAACAAGACTTGAACAAGCCGCTGAGAGTGGAATACCAAGTTGTCATCCTTTATGCGTTGACACGCGGACTTCTAGATGACGTAGCCGTGCATGACGTTCTTCGCTTCGAAAGCGAATTGACGAGCTGGCTCGAATCTAACCACACTGAAGTGTATGATCATATCCGTACGACAAAAGACCTTCCGTCTGATGAAGTGATGAAAGATGCGATCAACGCATTCAAGAAGAACTTCGTACCGTCCGAAGCTTAATTCGAAACGTATCTAAGGATTTTGATCTAACTATACAATAAGGTGGTGAATTGCCAGTGGTATCATTACGCGATATAGAAAACCGTATTAAATCGACAAAGAAGACGAGTCAGATTACGAAAGCGATGCAAATGGTGTCGGCTTCCAAATTGAACCGTGCGGAGATGAATGCGAAAGCGTTCGTCCCTTACATGAATAAGATCGAGGAAGTCGTGGGCGCCATCGCAAGCGCGACGAGCGACTCCGGTCACCCGATGCTCGTGAACCGCCCAGTGAAGAAGACAGGTTATATTATCGTGTCTTCTGACCGCGGCCTCGTTGGAGGGTACAACGCCAACATCTTCCGTGCAGCGAAACGTGCGATCGAGCAACGTCACGCATCGAAGGACGACGTGAAAATCGTCGCAATCGGACGGAAAGGGCTTGAATTTTTCCGGCGTCTCGGATATGAAGTCGTTGAAAGCCTCGTCGGCGTATCGGACCACCCTTCATTCGATGAAATAAAGTCAATCGCGAATCGAGCTGTTGGCATGTTCACAGAAGGCGAATTCGATGAAGTGTACTTGTACTACAGTCACTACATCTCCGCCATCTCCAGTGAAGTGACGGAAAAGAAATTGCTTCCGCTCACGGACCTTTCATCAGCGTCAGCAATGACTTCGTATGAATTTGAGCCTTCCGCGGAAGCGATTCTTGAAACGCTTCTCCCGCAATACGCGGAAAGCCTCATCTACGGGGCAGTGCTTGATGGAAAAGCGAGCGAACATGCTTCCAGTATGACAGCGATGAAGACTGCTACAGATAATGCAGGCGAATTGATCGATTCATTGAGTCTTCAATTCAACCGTGCACGTCAAGCAGCAATTACGCAAGAAATCACTGAAATCGTCGGCGGAGTTGCCGCTCTCGAATAAAGCATTTTGAACGGGAAAAGTAAGACAGGAGGGAAAAGCATGAGTAACGGACAAATTCTTCAAGTTATGGGTCCGGTTGTTGACGTTAAATTCGAAAACGGTCAGCTTCCAGAAATCTATAACGCATTGAAGGTTCAAATCCAACGTCCTAACGCTGAACCAGAAACGTTGACACTTGAAGTCGCACTCCACCTTGGGGACGACTCGGTGCGTACGATTGCAATGTCATCCACGGATGGCCTTCAGCGTGGGTCTGTCGTTACAGACACTGGCGCAGCAATTTCGGTTCCAGTCGGCGACGTAACACTTGGACGCGTATTCAACGTACTCGGAGAGATCATTGACCTTGGGGAGGAAGTTCCGGCATCAGAACGCCGCGACCCGATCCACCGTCAAGCTCCAACATTCGAAAACCTTTCAACGAAAGTTGAAATCCTTGAAACAGGTATTAAAGTTGTCGACTTGCTTGCACCATACATTAAAGGTGGTAAAATCGGCCTCTTCGGTGGTGCGGGTGTAGGGAAGACTGTTCTTATCCAGGAATTGATCAACAACATCGCACAAGAACACGGCGGTATTTCCGTATTCGCAGGTGTTGGTGAGCGTACACGTGAAGGAAACGACTTGTTCTATGAAATGACCGATTCCGGCGTTATCAACAAAACTGCGATGGTATTCGGACAAATGAACGAGCCGCCTGGCGCACGTATGCGTGTTGCTTTGACTGGTTTGACAATGGCTGAATACTTCCGTGACGAACAAGGCGCGGACGTTCTATTGTTCATTGACAACATTTTCCGCTTTACACAAGCAGGTTCTGAAGTATCCGCACTTCTTGGCCGTATGCCATCTGCCGTTGGTTACCAACCGACGCTTGCAACTGAGATGGGTCAGCTTCAAGAGCGTATCACTTCAACTAACGTAGGTTCCGTTACATCGATCCAAGCGATCTACGTACCGGCGGATGACTATACGGACCCGGCTCCGGCTACGACATTCGCTCACTTGGACGCAACGACGAACCTTGAGCGTAAACTATCAGAAATGGGTATCTACCCAGCGGTTGACCCACTTGCTTCCACTTCACGCGCACTAAGCCCTGAAATCGTAGGCGAAGAGCATTACGAAGTGGCACGTCAAGTACAATCAACGCTGCAACGTTACCGTGAACTACAAGATATCATCGCGATCCTCGGTATGGACGAGCTTAGCGAAGACGACAAACTTGTCGTAGGACGCGCACGCCGCATCCAGTTCTTCCTATCGCAAAACTTCCACGTTGCCGAGCAGTTCACAGGCCAAAAAGGTTCTTACGTGCCGGTTGCTGAAACTGTTCAAGGCTTCAAGGAAATCTTGGATGGCCGCTATGACCACCTTCCGGAAGATGCATTCCGTCTAGTTGGACGCATCGAAGAAGTCATCGAAAAAGCGAAAAGCATGGGCGTTGAAGTCTAAAAACAGGATCAGGAGGGAAACAAATGAAGACAATCAAAGTCAATATCGTCACTCCCGACGGACCTGTTAGTGAAACTGAAGCGGATATGGTGATCGCCGCCACGGAAACTGGTGAAATCGGGATTCTTCCCGGCCATATCGCAATGGTTGCACCACTCCAAATCGGTGCCCTTCGCCTGAAAAAAGACAACTCGACTGTTAATGTCGCCGTCCATGGCGGGTTCATCGAAGTTCGTCCGGATGTTGTCACCGTTTTAGCACAACAAGCTGAATTGGCTTCCGACATCGACATCTCCCGCGCCCAACGCGCAGCGAAACGTGCGGAAGAAAAGCTGAAAGCCAAAACAGACAAACTTGAAGCTCAGTTGGCGGAACTCGACCTCAGACGGGCCATCAACCGAATCAACGTATACGAACAGAAATAATAGATGTGACTAGTTGGCGGGCAGAGGGAGTCTTTCTTCTGCCCGCATTTTCTTTCTGGGAATCTTAGCTAATAGAGCCATATTAGGGATGAATTAATCCTGTTATGTTGCGTGGCTCATAAAACGTCGCAAGTGATCATAAATCGCTGCAAGTGATCATAAACACTGGCAAGTGATCATAAATCGTTGCAAGTGATCATAAGCCGCTGCAAGTGATCATAAACGCGGGGCAAGTGATCATAAATCGTTGCAAGTGATCATAAGTCGCTGCAAGTGATCATAAGCCGCTGCAAGTGATCATAAACGCTGACAAGTGATCATAAACCGCTGGCAAGCGCTCATTAAATGCAAAAAGGAGGCAGGACTATGAATGATGTTTTTGCACATAACCCGATGCTGGCCATCGTCTCGCATATTTTTTTCATCGGCCTGTCATTTTATGCATTGCAATCGATCATGCCGGAAAAAATCATTAAAAAGCACCACGTTTTTCAAGCACAATTGCTGTTTATTTTATTGAGTTTTGCGATCGGTTCTACCGTATCAAATTTCTTTTTGGACATATCCTATTGGTCAGGAAGGATTCCTGCATTATTCAATTAATTGAGTTTGGACAAGTGAAAATCGGGTAGATAGTCATTAGGCTATCGTCTCAGTCAAAACTGCTCATATGCCACTGATCCATGTCATCGCCGCGTCTACATTACGTATGTGTACGGGGCGATGGCATGAAATGAAAATATGTTTACTTTCAAATAAATAATGGGAAGTACATAAGTACAACAAATGCCTATCAAGGAAAGCACACAAATCGACATATGGGTACATATTATAGACTATCTTATGGATAGACGGGAAAATAGCTCTGTAGTTACTTGTTTAATAATGTAGAGCGTTGTAGAATAGTATGTGTTTTTATGTTTAAATTATGACGAAAAAAATCAAAAGAAGATATTATGGCAACGAGTATAAATTTTTGAGTCGGAGGGGCTTTTTGTGGATAAAATAATTATTAATGGTGGACGCGTTCTTCACGGCAACGTCCGTGTAGAAGGCGCTAAAAATGCGGTTTTGCCAATCTTGGCTGCTGCATTACTCGCGTCTGACGGTCCCAATATCATTCGTGATGTGCCGAATCTTTCGGACGTCTCCACGATCAATGAAGTAGTAAAGAGCCTGAATGCGAAGGTCGATTACGATCCAGCTAGAGGGCAAGTGATCATTGATTCAACAGAAAAACTTGCAAGCGAAGCACATTTTGAATATGTACGTAAAATGCGTGCGTCAATCTTGGTTATGGGACCATTGCTCGCGCGCAACGGTTTTGCACGCGTAGCTTTGCCTGGAGGATGCGCGATCGGCTCTCGTCCGATTGACCAGCACCTGAAAGGTTTCGAAGCGATGGGCGCGGAGATCACATTCGGACATGGACATGTCGAAGCGAAAGCGGAGAACGGCCTTACAGGAGCTAAAATCTATTTAGACTTCCCGAGCGTCGGCGCTACGGAAAACATCATGACTGCGGCAGCTTTGGCGAAAGGGACGACTATTATCGAAAACGCGGCGAAAGAGCCGGAAATTGTCGATTTAGCGAACTTCATCAATGAAATGGGCGGAAGAGTGATCGGTGCCGGTACGGATGCAATCCGGATCGAAGGCGTGGATAAGCTTCACGGAACGATTCACCATATCATCCCAGACCGTATTGAAACAGGTACATTCATGGTAGCTGCAGCGATTACGGGCGGCGACATTACAATTGAAAACGCGGTTCCAGAGCATAACGCTGCGTTAATTTCCAAGCTTGGAGAAATGGGAGTTGTTATTACGGAATTGGACGAAGGCTTGCGCATCCGTGCGAAGCATCCTTTGAAAGCGGTCGATCTGAAGACGATGCCGCACCCTGGATTCCCGACAGACATGCAATCGCAAATGATGGCACTTATGCTGACGGCATCCGGAACGGGTGTGCTAACGGAAACGGTATTTGAAAACCGCTTCATGCACGTCGAAGAATTCCGCCGCATGAACGCAAGCGTTAAAATTGAAGGACGCTCGGTCATCATCTCAGGACCATCCAATCTGCAAGGTGCCGAAGTTGCGGCGACAGACTTGCGCGCAGCAGCTGCCCTCATCTTGGCAGGCCTCGTTGCGGAAGGTGTGACACGCGTCACAGAACTTGATCATTTGGACCGCGGCTATGTCGATTTCCATAAGAAATTGAAAGCACTCGGGGCAGATATCGAACGCGTCTCAATGGAAGAAACGACTACAGAAACAGAGAAGCAACTCGTCTAATCATTATTCATACTTTATTCGAAGCTTCCATAACTGCTCCTCGTCAACTCGACGGGGGGCAGTTTTTTTGAATGAAACGGGGGGCTTCATCATACAATCGAATATGGACAAACTACTAGCCGTTTTATTCATCGTACTACTATTTTTCATTCCCATCCTTATGAAACCGACTGTCGAACCTGAGAAGAACGTGGCAATGGAAGATCCTTGCGCAATCTATATCACTGTGGAAGGGGTGGACAAGCCTTTGCCGCTTGAGGAGTATGTGTTGGGGGTTGTCGCCGGTGAAATGCCGATCGACTTCCACGACGAAGCCTTGAGGGCACAAGCGATTGCGGCTCGGACATACGTGCTGCGGACGACGGAGGGCGGCAAGAAGCCGATCCAAGCGACCGTCTCCGCACAAGTATACAAAACCGCAGCAGAACGGAAGGAACGCTGGGGGAAGAAGTTTAAGCAAAATGAAAAGAAGCTGCGTGAAATAGTCGCGACGACCACCGGGGACACGATTGTGTATGGTGATGAAATGATTACCGCAATGTTTTTTTCGACATCGAATGGGAAGACTGAAACCGCGCAAAACTATAGCGGCAACCCGATTCCCTACTTGCAAAGCGTGGAAAGCCCGGGGGAGGAAGTCGTCGCTGCAGAAGTGGAGCGGCACATCGAAATGCCGATTGCAAAATGGAATGAAGCGCTCGGATCCGTCTGGAAAGCCGATCGATTCAAAAGCCTCCAGCTCGTCCGCAATCAAACAGGGCGCGTGCAAAAAGCGGTCTCCTCAGGCTTCGAAATGAGCGGAAGGGACATGCGTGAAGCACTAGGGCTCGCCTCTACGGACTTCGACATCGCCTACGACGTAACGAACGAGATCGTCCTCATTAAAACGAAGGGATACGGGCACGGGGTCGGCATGAGTCAATACGGCGCCGAAGCCTTTGCCCAGAAAGGATGGACAGCTGAAAACATACTGACCTACTATTATTCCGGCACAACAATAAAAAAGTTTGAAGTAGACGAATCTGAATGTTTAAAAACACCAACACTTGCAAACAATAGCAAGTGAGGTGATGATAATGCGAGAAGAAAAACCGAAATCCCCTTCTCAGAAGAATAAGAGTCAGAAGAGTAGATGGTTCTGGCCGGCCATCTACGCAGGAATTGCGATCGTCTTCGTCGGCATGATTTGGGGCTATAATGCCTTCATTCAAAAAGGGCCGAACGAAACAGCGGACGCAACAGATCCGAACGCTACGCCGCTAGTGGAAACAAACGCTGCAACCGAAGTACTCAAATACCCGTTCAACGAGGACCAACTCGACAACGTGGCTATTATACAAGAGTACTATGATGCAGAAGCCGATGAAGAAACGCGCGAAAGTGCACTACTCGTCTTCAATCAAACATATCTTACAAATAAAGGCGTTTCGATCTCGATGGATGGCCAACCATTTGAAGTCGTCGCAGCACTTAGCGGAACAGTGAAGGAAGTCATTATTGATCAATTCAAAGGCTCCGAAGTCACACTTGAACACACGAATGGAATGACGACAATCTACGGTTCATTGACTGGAATCCTCGTCAAAGAAGGCGACGAAGTCATCCAAGGCCAATCACTCGGCACCGCTACTAGCAACGAATGGAATGCCAAAGCCGGCACACACTTGCATTTCCAAGTGCACAAAGACGGCAACCCAGTCAACCCGCGCACATTCCTAGGATTCTAACCAGCCAAGCCGCTCTCCGTTGGGAGAGCGGCTTTTTTATATGAAGTGTGAATGCGGAAATTTCAATTTGATTTGACACGCTATATCGCGATTAACAAATAAAGGGCTATTATGGATTCTTCCTTGTCTAATGGATCTCTACCTATTCTAATCATGCAATTGGAGCAGATCTTTTAATTGTCAAAAGCAATTGGCGCGAATTGTGATGTTCGTCCGATGGAGATTGTCCCGCGTCCAAAGTATCGTGCTGCGCGTCCAAAGCGGCATGTCCCGCGTCCAAACCGCCGTGCTACGCGTCCAAAGCGGCTTGCCCCGCGTCCAAAGTATCGTGCTGCGCGTCCAAAGCGGCTTGCCCCGCGTCCAAACCATCGCCGCCCGAGCCAAAAAATCATCCGATCAAACCCCTGCAAAAGAATAACCAAGCCACCGCCATAACGCTTTGACATAACTGTTGCCTACGCCGCATAGGATAAAGGAAGAAATGGAGCTGACAGGAAAGGAAGAGGGCGTGCACGAGCAAATTCGGAGGCGATGCGTGCGCCTCGGCAAAATGTTGCTGGACACTGGACTTACCGTACGGGCGCTGGCGAAAACGACGGGCTATTCCAAAAGCACGGTCCATAAGGATTTGACGGAGCGGCTGCCAAATGTGGATGTGGAATTGTCTGAAGAAGTCGCCAAAATACTTGCCTATCATAAGTCTGTCAGACATTTAAGAGGCGGTGAAGCAACACGGATGAAATGGATGAATGAAAATAAGAAAGCCCGCAACACGTGACGGAAATAGACGGGGCCCATCGACCATCCTTGTAGGAAGGCGGACACCCTGTCTTTTCGCATGGAAAAAAACCAGCTGGACTACCCGAAAAGACAAACAAATATTATATTAATGTTTAATGAATCTACCTATGTCTTTTAGTAGGGATTGAAAAAGGACTATATGAAAACGGTTGCCATATTATGAACTCCCCATAAACCCCTGTAAAAATCCTCCATGCAATAATATTCCCCATGACCTAAATAACTGCATAAAAATATACGGAATTCCTGTCAAACTTTGTGTTCATTAAAGAGCCATTATGGTACAATCTATAGTTAGGAGAATAGACGACCGAACTATGGTTGGAAGGGGAAACGGGATTGATGTTTGCAAAGGATATCGGAATCGACCTTGGGACTGCGAATGTGTTGATTCACGTAAAAGGGAAAGGCATCGTTCTAGACGAGCCTGCAGTTGTCGCAATCGACAAACATACAAACAAAGTATTGGCGGTTGGCGAAGAAGCGAGTAAAATGGTAGGAAGGACGCCAGGCAACATTATTGCTATCCGTCCGATGAAAGATGGCGTCATCGCCGATTTCGACGTGACGGAAATGATGCTGCGTCATTTTATTAATAAATTGAATGTCAAAGGATTCTTATCGAAACCGCGGATTCTCGTCTGCTGCCCGACGAACATTACGAACGTCGAGCAGAAAGCGATCCAAGATGCGGCGGAGAAATCTGGCGGCAAAAAAGTTTATCTCGAAGAAGAGCCGAAAGTCGCAGCGATCGGCGCCGGTATGGACATCTTCCAACCGAGCGGGAACATGGTCATCGATATCGGTGGCGGCACGACGGACGTCGCAGTGCTGTCGATGGGGGATATCGTCACTTCCGAATCGATCAAAGCCGCTGGCGACTTGTTTGACAATGACATTATTCAATCAATCAAGAAAAAATATAAATTGCTAATCGGGGAGCGGACGGCGGAAACGATCAAGATAGAAATCGCGACCGTCTTTCCGGGCAGCCGTAAGGAAGAGATGGACATCCGTGGCCGTGATATGGTCACAGGACTTCCGCGCACCATTACGATCAGCTCCGAAGAAGTGCGGGAAGCGCTCAGCGAATCGGTCGCAATGATCGTCCAATCGGCGAAAAACGTTTTGGAAAAAACGCCGCCCGAACTATCTGCGGACATTATTGACAGAGGAGTCTTCCTTACTGGCGGCGGCGCTTTATTGCACGGAATCGACCAGCTGCTCGCCGAGGAATTGAAAGTTCCGGTATTCATTTCGGACAACCCTCTGAGCTGTGTGGCGATCGGGACGGGAATCCTCCTCGAGAACATTAGCAAATAAGCTCAATTTTAATGAAAAATATACGTCTGTTTGATTAATAAATGACGGATTCATCCGAAGATAATAGAAGGACGAATAAACGAAAGGGGGCGGGCATCATGTTCCGTGGATTTTACACAGTCGGCTCCGGCATGATCGCGCAGCAGCGCAGGACGGAAATGCTAGCGAACAATATCGCGAACGCAAATACACCGGGCTTCAAAGCTGAACAGTCGAGCATCCGTTCATTTCCGGAAATGTTCATGTCGAGCCTCAATGCAAAGCGCATTCCGACGGAAAAAGGCATTCAACTGAACGGCTTGTCGCCGGTTGGAGCCCTATCGACGGGGGTCTACATGCAAGAGACAATGCCGCTATTCACGCAAGGGTCAATCCGTGAAACCGGCATGACGACTGACGTTGCTCTATTGGACGGAAGCTTGCCGATCGACCCGGAAACCGGTGAACAGGGAGCCGTCTTTTTCCGCCTCGAAAACGGAAACGGAAATGAGCTCTACACGAAAAACGGGAATTTCACACTCGACGCGGCAGGCTACTTGACGAATCCGATGGGGTATTACGTACTCGATACGAACGGTCAGCGCATCCAACTGCAAAATGACGATTTCAGCATTACGGATGCTGGCGACATTATGCAAGAGGGAGCGGCCGTCGCAACTCTCGGTGTTTCATTCGCGGAACAGCCCGGCGCCCTCCAAAAGCAAGGGAACGGCCTATTTGCAAGCACGGCAGGCAACTTGCCTGAAGCACAAAATATTGCAGGAGTGGGGTATTCATTCCAACAAGGCTATTTGGAAGGCTCCAACGTTGACGCTGCAAAGTCGATGACGGACATGCTCGCCGCGTACCGCGCATTCGAAGCGAATCAAAAAATCCTTCAAGCGTATGACCGGAGCATGGAAAAAGCTGTGAACGAAATTGGGCGTGTCAACGGATGACGCGTTTTGAAAGGAGCCGAAACGAATGATACGATCAATGACGACAGCTGTTAACACGATGAACCAACTGCAAAGCCAGTTCGATATTATCGGGAATAACCTTGCAAATTCGGCGACAAACGGGTATAAATCGAGTGAAGCCAATTTTCATGAACTGCTATACCAGCAATTCAATAATGATAAAGCCGACACGGCGCAGCGACTGTCACCACCAGGGATCCGGTATGGCGTAGGTGCAGCGCTCGGTCCGGCGAAAATGAATTGGACGGTCGGTTCTTTACAGATGACCGGCCGCGAACTCGATTTCGCATTGACCGAACCGAAGCAGTACTTCAACATTATCATGCCCGGAGAAGACGGGGAGCAAACGGTTTACACGCGTGCTGGGAATTTTTACGTTTCGCCTACTAACGGCGGCAACTTGATGCTCGTCAACGGAGACGGCTATCCGGTCGCAAATAGCGCGGGGCAGCCGATCACTTTCACGGATAACGTCAAAAATTACAACATGCTTCCAGGCGGTGTGCTTGAAGTGACGCATAATGACGGAAATGTTCAGCAAATCGAAATGGGCGTTACGACTTTGGAACGTCCGAACTTGATGAGCCGCCTTTCCGATACACTATTGGCGCTTCCGGACAACGTGGCGGAACTCGGCGTCGCTGCCGGGGACATCCTGACGGAAATGAACGGCGCCAACCGCAACCGCATCGGCATGGAAAACCTGAAGCTCGAAGCTTCCAACGTCAATTACGAAAAAGAAATGACAGACCTGATCAATGTCCAGCGTTCTTACCAATTCAACGCGCGGACGGTCACGCTCGCCGATCAAATGTTGGGTTTGATCAATAACATTCGATAAGCCGCGCTAGGGAGAATCCGATATGATAGATGAAAAACAGAAACATCCTCAATGGGACCATATGAAACAAACTGACGTCACCGAGCGGCAAATCGTCGCGTCTCGCTTGGAACGCAGCCAAATGAAGAAGCAGAAGTCCGTCAAAGAGGAAACGAGCGACAAGCGGCGCATTTGGGTCCAAATCCGCCTGCTGCCGATATGGTTGCGGATCGTACTCGTCCTTCTGTTGCTCACTGGCGCCGCAATTCTCGGAGCCATGATCGGCTACGGCTACGTCGGTGACGGCAAGCCTTCCGATGTGCTGAATAAAGAAACATGGACCCATATACTCGATATCATAAATGGGAAGGAGTCGTAACGGCTCTTTTTCATTTAATCAATACATAAAATTACGGGAGGTTAAAGGCAATGCTAAACGCAGAACAAATTCAAGAAATCATTCCACATCGCTATCCCTTCCTTTTAGTCGATCGGATTACAGAAATCGAAGAAGGGAAACGGGTCGTCGGCTTGAAAAACGTCACGATCAACGAAGACTTTTTCAACGGACACTTTCCAGGCTACCCGGTCATGCCGGGCGTCTTGATCGTCGAAGCGCTTGCCCAAGTCGGTGCGGTCGCCATCCTTCAAAAAGAGGAAAACCGCGGACGCCTCGCGTTCTTTGCAGGCATCGACAACTGCCGATTCAAACGCCAAGTCGTTCCAGGAGACCAATTGAAACTTGAAGTGGAAATTACAAGAATGAGAGGCACCATCGGAAAAGGGAAAGCGGTTGCGTCCGTTGACGGTGAAATCGCCTGCGAAACGGAAATTACATTCGCACTAGGTCCAGTGGCAAAACCTTCAAATTAATTTGCGCACGTGCAAAATGTCAGCTACAATGGAAAGTGCAGTGTGTTTATTGTGTTTATTTGCTAGCGACAACACACGCACGTTTAGAGTGGGAGGTACCAACCAATTATGTACAATGATCTTTCTCCAAATATAAAGAGCAGCATTACGCGCTCCATCACCCAAACGTTTGAACAATACATGACGAACATCGCCTGGGACGAAGAGCTGTACGATATCGAAGACTTCATCGATTTATGGCGCGAATACATAACGACTAAAGCGCTTTGGTACGAGAGAATTCCGGACGACGTAAAAAGAGATCCGAAATTCCACGAAGACCTCGCCCAGCGAATCAATGAAGTCATTCAGCGCATCTTAACCGATCCGCCATCCGAAGAGCAAATCGCCAACATCCAGATCATGCAAGAAAAACTGAACACGCATTTAACATACGACTGTAAAGCCGAAGCCGTCTTTGTCGAAACACTGCTAAAAGATCGCCTCGTAAAAGAACAATAAAAAGTATGGATAGTTCCCTCCTTTTTAGCCAACCTACGAGTATCATACGACTTGTATGATATAGGCTTGTGGAAAGGAGGGAATTTTCATGTTCAAAAAAGCGATACCGTTCGTACTCGTTTCCGGACTTGTCTTGACGGCATGTACGACTCACAACAACGGGGTTCCGCGAAACAACGAAACGCCGATGCAGAACACGACGAACACGAGCAACGGTCTTACGACACCACGTGTTAATAACGGCGCAGGACCGGACATGGATGGCATCCACAACGGAGTCGATCGGAACAATGGTGTGAACAACGGAGTCATCAATAATGACCGTAACGGACTCAACAACGACCGTCTCAACGGAACTTTGAACGGTGGCACGACTGCACCGACCGAAGAAATCATTATTGAAGAAAACGTAACTACTCCAAACGGCACCACCAATCGCAATGGGACCAACCGCTAACCGCAAGCCGAAAGAAAACCGCCACCCCCGGCGGTTTTTCTTTTTCTTCGAATAATGTTTCACAGTGTTTCACGGTGCCTGTGCAGCATGAAATTCAGTTTATTCACTACAATTGTATAATGTAGAATAGGAAGTCATTAATACAGGGAAAATGTTGACTTAATATCGTATTTTTATTCATCTATGCGAATTGTCATAAACTTGTACTGCACAGGCACCGACACAATTTGGATAGTTCCCTCCTTTTTAGCCAACCTACGAGTATCATACGACTCGTATGATATAGGCTTGTGGAAAGGAGGGAATTTTCATGTTCAAAAAAGCGATACCGTTCGTACTCGTTTCCGGACTTGTCTTGACTGCATGTGGTAACTATGGAAACAACGGGAACAACGGGAACAACGTCCCAGGCAACAACGAAACGCCGATGGAAAACTTGGACAACACGACTCCACGAGTCAACAACGGCGCAGGACCGGACATGGATGGCATCGACAACGGACGAAACAACGGTGTAAATAACGGAATCATCAATGATGACCGAGACCGTTTAAACGGAGACATGAACGGTGACAACACAATTGCACCGAACGACAACATCATTACTGATGACAACGTGACAACTCCAAACGACACTAATCGTAACCGTAACAACAACCGCTAACCGCAAGCCGAAAGAAAACCGCCACCCCCCGGCGGTTTTTCTTGTTTAACGGTGCCTGCACAGCGAACAATTCAGTTTATTCACTGCAATTGTATGGGGAAGAAATAAGAAGTCAGTAATTCAGATGAATAGTTAAATAATATCTGTATTTTTATACACTTCCATGAATTGTCATAAATGTGTGCTGCACAGGCACCGACACAATTCTGAAAAACGCATAAAACGTCATACTTGCGCATAAATCGTGCAATTGAAGCATAAACTGCCGTAAATCCTCATAAATCCATATATTTACGCATAAACTGCCGCAATTACGCATAAACAAAAAAACTGCCCGATACAGGCAGCTTTCCTCATGATTCTTTCGCTTCTTCTCTGTCCTTTTTCAATCGCGGACGTTCGCGCATATCTGACTCGAAGCGTCTCAGCAACTCTTCGCCGCTCAGACCTTCGGTGATCAATTCCTCCAATAGATGCTCGGCGTACTGGGTACGTGCGCGCTTTAATCGGCCCTTCAGCAAGACGGAAATGTTATCGCCGATTTGCTGCACCGTGTCGACGGCCACGCGGAATCCTGCAGGCTCGTTTTCTGGATAGGAAATGACGACGCGCGCTTCCAATAACTCTCCCGATTCCTTCCATCCTTCAAACAGCTGCAAGTGTTCCTTATCAATGAAAAGTTCGAGAATCCACATACGGTGGCTATTCTCCTGATTGATAATAATGCCGTCGACCAGCGGAAAATCCTGGATTTTATCGTCTACTAAAATACCGACTGAAATCATTTTAAATGTCTTCAATTGCGCCACCCCGCTCACTTTTGCATCAAGTATACCATACGCCGGAAAAAAACTTCAGAAACAGCCAAGATCGAATTATCTCGAAAAAGTGAAAACTCACAAACGTTGACAACATCCATTTTCCTCATTTCCAACCCGAAAAACAGACGTCAAAACACTATCAAAATCCAATTTTCACGATTTGCGCCAATTTTCCAATCGTTATAAGATAAAGGCACCACAGACAGAAAGGAGGGGAAACAGTGAACCAAGTTGCACTCGTAGGGCGCGTGACGAAGGATCCGATTCTAAGAAGGCTATCGGAAGGAAGACTGCAAACGAGCTTCATCCTTGCCGTGAACCGCAAATTCAAAAACCAGCAGGGCGAAGTGGATGCCGACTTCATACTTTGCACGGCTTGGGGGAAAGTTGCGGAAAATACAGCGAAGCATTGCGGAAAAGGGTCTTTGATAGGTGTCGGAGGACGGATCCAATCGCGGACTTATGAACGGGAAGACAAAAGCCGCGTCTTCGTCACTGAAGTGATCGGCGAGGAAATCCGCTTCCTGTCGACGAAACGGAGAGAGAACGACAATTTGTACGGAGAGCCTGAAGTCAATGTGCAACAGAGCGGCGGTGATGAAAGGAAGACCGAACAGGAAAGGGTTAGCTCGAATTTCCATCTGCCGCAGGATGAAAAAGAGGGACTGCCTATCTATTGAACGCAAGGATGATACATAGGAGGCAGGGAAAAAAGGGTAAAGGAGGATCGCCAGAAAGACACAGGTACGCAAAACAGAATAGTGGAGTAAAGATATCTACGAGAGAAAAAAGAAGTAAAAGGAAATCAGGATATGGAAGGGTGGGGGTCCTCCCATATCCACAGGGGAGCATTGCCGTCTGCCTAAAGGCAATGCTTGCTGCATAGACCGGATGATCTAGGCCAAACAATGCGGCGGGGACCGCTCCCGCCGCATAATCCAATCATAAAGGAGGGGACAACATGGAACAACACAAACAACAACTCATCCGAATGGAACTCCAAGTCGGACAACTCATCCGCATCATCGCCGGGTTGAACGAGCGGCTCAATGAATTGGAGGAAAAAGAACTCGCAAGAAAAGTCATCCCTATACATATGCGACGCCGGGCACAGCGGACGTGAACGAAAAAACCCCGGCTCCCAAAAGGAAACCGAGGTCGAACACCTATCTTTCAAATGAAAGAAGATCATCCAATTCCGTATCGGACAACTCCGTGAGCCATTGACTCGACTGAATTAAATCCGCAGAAAGAGCAGCTTTCTCGACAAGCATCTTATCGATCTTCTCCTCAATCGTCCCGACGGTCACGAACTTATGGACATGCACGAACTTCGTCTGTCCGATCCGGTATGCCCGATCCGTCGCCTGATTCTCAACAGCCGGATTCCACCATCGGTCAGCGTGCAGCACATGATTCGCCGCCGTCAAATTCAACCCGGTGCCGCCAGCCTTCAGCGACAAGATGAAAATCGGGAATTCACCAGCCTGGAAAGCCTCGACCAAATGATCGCGCTGCCCTTTTGGCATGCTTCCTGATAGGAACGGCACATCGATATCGTACAGTTCGCTCAAACATTGGCGGATCAATTGACCCATCCCGATATACTGAGTGAAAATCAAACATTGCTCGCCGTTCGAAGCGATATCCGCCGCCATCGACACGATCCGATTCAGCTTCACCGAGCGCTCCAGCATTTGATCGGCAGGCGCATGAGGCTCCTTCAAAAACAGCGACGGGTGATTGCAAAGCTGCTTCAAGCGGCTCAACATCTTCAAAATGAGCCCTTTCCGCTCAAAGCCGGTCAACGTATCCAGCTTGAACTTCGTATCCTCGATGAAACTTTCATAGAGCGCAGCCTGCTCCGTCGTCAACGGACAATACTCGTTCTGTTCGAGCTTCTTCGGCAAATTCAGCTGCAAATCGGGATCGTTTTTTGTACGGCGCAGCAAGAACGGACGGATTTTCGCCCGCAGTTTGCGCTTCTCGAGCTCCGAATCATCCCGCTCGATCGGAACGATAAACTGCTCGCTGAACGTCCGGAAACTTCCGAAATACCCTTTATGGATGAAATCGAAGATCGCCCACAGCTCGGACAACCGGTTCTCAATCGGCGTACCCGTCAACGCAATCTGATGGTCGCCATGCAATTTGCGGATCGCCCGGGACTGCTTCGTCTGCATGTTTTTAATATTTTGCGCCTCATCGAGCGTAATGCTCGCAAACACGGTGCCGCCAAGCGTCTCATCGTCCTGCGTCGCGGTGCCATACGTCGTCAAAATGACATCAGGCTTACGCTCCTCGAGAAGCGCGTCGAACTCTTCGTCCCGAGCACGCGATGGACCGTAATGCGTATGAACGACGAGCGACGGCGCAAACCGTTCAATCTCCTTCTGCCAGTTGCCGAGCACGCTCGTCGGGCAAATGATGAGCGAAGGGGAGTCCGTCTCAGGGCGCGCATGCACATTCAATAAGTACGTAATGAGCTGCACCGTCTTCCCGAGCCCCATATCGTCCGCCAAACAAGCGCCGAAATGATGGTCCCGCATGAAGACGAGCCAATTATACCCGTCGACCTGATATGGACGGAGCTCAGCTTTCAACGCGGCCGGAATGCCGGCGTCAGGAAGACCTTGCTTATTCGAAACCATCCCGACATAATCGCGCAGCGACTGCTGCATCGAAAATGCAAGAAGGGGGTCGTCCGCACCGTCATCTTCGTCAATCGGAATTATCTCCTCAGGAATCTCTTGGAACAGCAAGTCCTTCACCGTCCATTCGCCCGCATCCGCCTGCTCCATAAGCTCGCGGATCCGCTTCAGCCAAAGCGGGTCGATATGGAACCACTCGTCACCCGAGCGGATATATTCGCGGTTCTCATCGACGAGTTTCCGGAACGTATCCTGGTCGATCTCCTTCCCGGCAAGCGAGAAGTTCCAATCGAACGACAGGACTTCATCGAGACCTGCGGCGGAGCGATACGACTGCACACTGGCACTCGTCCGGACGCGCATCCTCGACTCCGTCACCGACTTCAGCCAAGCCGGCAAAATGACGGGATACCCGAACGACTGGAACACGGGCAAATCTTCCTGAATGAACATCCGCACTTCCGGATCCGACATCGACATTGCCAAAAACCGGTTCCCAGGCTCGGCCTCGACCGAACGGAGGAAAGACACCATCTCAGACTGCTTCTCCCGGATTTCATCGGCGTATTCCTTCCACTTCGCAGGAAGCGCATCACCAATATCAGCATTCGCCTTCCGGACAGCTGGCGTCCAATGCGTCCCGCGTTCACTGACGACGACCGTCTCTAGCAGCCACTCCGTATCTTCGTCCGCATCCGGCTCCGTCAAGCGGAAAGCAACACGGATCGGCATCGTCGAAACCGAATCGCCCGGCCATCCGAACTTGCGCAAATGCGGCAGCAACGCCGGCAACTGATCGAGCCGCATTGCCGAAGCATTGATTTTTTCGCGAATCGCATCATGCAAAATCATCGAAGAAAGGGCGGAAATCCCGATTTTCTCCTCGTCAAATCGAATTGTCCCTGCGTCCAGCTCCGCATGCTGCCAGAAATCGGGTTCATTCCATACACGAGCCGCTTCCCGCAACGCGGATAAATGGGCTTCGTCGTTCGTCGTCCGACCTTCGAACGATGCGAAAGGATGCGTCTGGCCTGCGAACACTTGAAGAAACTCGTTCGTATTCAAATGGACGAACTCACCATCTGTCACCGGCAACAAGCCGTACAACGCCTGCTCATTGTTGAAGAACAGGAACGATGAGAGCCTGTCCGGGGCAATCGCCCGTCCGGATGAATCGGTCGCGGTAACCGAATACCGCCCTCCTTCGTCCCGTTCGATCGACAATTGGAAAAGGAGATTCAATGTATCCATTTTCGTCATAAATTCAAATTCCCCTTTTCCATTTCTTCCGACAAGGCGCGCAGCCTTCGATACTGCTCGCGCACCGTGTCGATGTAGCGGTTCCAGAAATCGACCTTGCCGCTCTTTTTCGCGCCCGCCTTCATATTTTTGAACAAGCGTACGGCGCGGCGGTAGCTATGCCGGTTCTTCTCCTGGATGAAGCGCATCGCGTACGTATGGAGCAAAGGCATGACGGAAGCCGGGTCATTCGCGAGGACGAACTTCAACGTATCCGGTTCAAGCCCGTCATACGGAATATTGAACCGGTGCATGAGCGCCGCCCATTCGGCGAAACGTTCACGCTCGATGAGGAAATCGCCGAACGCGCTGACGCCGTCTTCCCCGTAGATCATGAAAAGCTCTTCTCGACGTTTTTCCGGAAAATTCGCCTCTTCAAGCAAGCCGTCGATTTTCCGGATGAAATGATACCGATCGGTTGAAAATGGAATCCGCTCAAAGAACTCGCCGATATGTGGATAGATCGTATCCATGATGACGGCAAGCGAACCGGCGTCCTCCATCTCGGCAGCAAGATCGGCAAGCGGCAGCCAATGGCCGACGAGCTCGCCTCCAGCCCGCTCCGCGATTAATGAAAGGGATTTCTCATCGCCCTCCATCAAATTGAAGTAAGCGGCGAAAAAGGACGCATCGACCGAATCATCTTCAAGTAGATGGGCAAGCTCTTTCTCCTGTGCAGCCTTGTCTTTGTACAGGAATTCCCACATGATCGCATAAATCTCGAGGCGGACTTCAAAAAGACCGTCATTCCGCAAGACAAACTCGCGGGCTTGCGTTTTGAGCGCCGTGTAAAACGCGTCAGTCTCAAACAACCGAGGATTTTTTCCGAGCGCCTTACCGATATCGCGCAATTTCTCGATTTGCTCATTGAGCCACATCTTCACTTGCCATTGGCGGTATGTGAAATGATTTGCCTCCTCGAGATGCCCATGCGCAAAAGACCAGCCCGCTTCCAAAAGATGCAGCCGGTAAAACAGTTCGAACAGCGGCTTCCATTCATATTCGAAAGGGGACAGCGGGATCACTTTCTGATCCATCAACGAGCTTTCATGGATGAAAACATTCGGATTGTCGCCAGGCCCGATTTCCCGCAGCGGCTTCGTCAGCCTGTACAACACATCGTTCCAAGCTTCGGGCGTCCGTTCCGAAACGGTGAGCACCAATTGCTCCGTCTCTCTCCGTTGCCAATCATGCAGCCATTCCGTCAACGAATGGAACTGTGAATATAAATGAAAGACAGTCGCGATCTTATGGACGCACCAATCGCCTTCACCGCAAGTGCAATCGTTGAACGGTACTGAAGGGGCAAGCTTCACCGTTTGCTCGCCTTCATCAGCCAATGTCGCAACAAAGGTAGTCACTCCCTGTACAAAACGGAAGTCAAGAAACGCGCCTTTTCGGACGAGCGTCACCGCCTTCCGGATCTGCTCGGACTCCTTCTGGACATCCGGACGAAACGAATGCTTGATCTGACTCATCCATTCATCTATTTCACGCTCATGTAAATACGAAAATCGTTCCACTGACATGTGCATCGGCTCACTCCCTAAACTTAAGCATTCCCTTTATTATAAGGCTTTTAAGCGTGAATCGTAAATGATATCATTTAAAGTAAGGCAACAACATACATAAATTTCATGAAGGGGGATCCAAAATGGAACAATTGATGCTACACGTACCTAAAGTTTATGAAAAACGCTATCTATTGCTGGAAGATTATACGTCAATTGACCATATCTATGTGGAAGACGGAAATGGGGGCGGCTTTATTGCAGTAGAAACTTTCATGTTGCCGGAGCCTGAAACCCAATCGGTCGTCGTCAATTATCAATCCGACGAAGTGACATTGTTCTTAGACAAGGAAAGTAAATTTCTCAATCAGCTTCAGAGAAGGAAAATACCGTTCGAACCTGTGCACACTCAATTCTTTTTGCACCCGAAGGAGAAGAATCATCAATCCAAACGTCGTTGAATAGGATAGAAAACAAATCATTCACAAAAAATGGTGAACTATGATAGAATGATAATAATCGGAATATTCAATGATGGAGGGATAAACATGCTTTCAGTCCAGCGTATGACGCCTTTTTTCACTAGCCAAGAGGACTTCCGTCTACGTCTCGTGTTCGCCTATCAATATTTCTCGATCATAAAAGGCGGTGAAGTGTACCAATTCGTTCCCTCTGAAGGAAAGGAAATTGTCGTCAACGTGAAGAGCCTGCAAGTCGAAAACCTTGGCGAGGTGTTCGTCTTCCAACGTGGCAGCCGATTCATCCGGCTGCCGCTGTACCAACTCCTTCTCATCTCGGATCTTCATCTGCATCTGTCGTCGATCCTTGAAGGGACGTTGAACTTGCAATTGGAAATACCGGAAGTCGTTATCCAAGAAGCAGAGGAGCTGATGAAAGAAATCGAATCCGAGAACCGCCTGCGCATGATCGACTACGCACTCGAAACAAACAATCGTACCTTATTCACTCAACTGACGGAAGGAATGCAATAAATTGAAAAACAAATCATGAAAAAACACTTATCGTCCAAAAAAACGATGAGTGTTTTTAATTTTGTCCTTAAATTAGTTTTGAATGCTAGAATGATAGGGTATATATAGCTTGCTCACTTGCTTCAACTCGTAAAAAAATGCAAGGCGATGACGAATACAGTGGAACCAGTCAATCCGAACAAGAAATCCTGCATAGTAAATCGATGTTTATCGTCTTGATTCATCAAAATCCGCTCCTTTGTCGATTTCCCGGGAAATAAGGCAGTTTAGGGAATAAACTAGCTACTAGACTGGCCGATTCCCGAGAAATTTATACATATTACTCTACTAAAAATTGAATAATTCACGAGATTTGATACAGTTATGTATATAGCACCAAAAAATATCCGCAGAAAGGATGGTCGCGCTTGTTCTTTGACTACCGATTTTGGCACTTTTTGACGAGGCCCTATGACCTTGCATCCCAGATGCAAACCGGAACGATGCGGCACTTCAACAGACGGCTGCTCATCGTATTCCTCGCAGGCATCGCCATTTTCCTGCTCCGGGAAACGTGGGGCATGGGCACCGAAGCACTGACGTCATTGATGACGACAATGACGACAACGGACTACATAATCGCAAGATACGCCTCACTTGCAGGCACATTCCTTTGGTCAATTCTATACATAGCATTCCATATTTTTGGAGTCGCACTGATCCTTTCGAGGCTGACAAAGATTCCATACCGGCAACTCGTTCCGCTGCAAGTGCTCATTACGGGCTTATTGCTCATGGAAAAGGCGATCCTCTTCATCGTCTTTGCATTGAAAGGATCTACCGTCAGCCTCTCATTCCTATCATTCGGCCCGCTCGCCGTCACAGTTATGGAAAATTGGTATTTGATCCTCTTCATGAACCAATTGACGATTACGAGCGCGCTGATCATCACGCTGCAATACCGTTTCATCCGAGGCTTCGTCGAAGATGGCAGATGGAAGGAGCATCTTTGGATATTGATTGGAATGCATTTTGCAATGGCACTCATCACGGCGGCGGTCGCATTCATTCCGTTCGATTCCATCCTCAATTCACTTTTCGGAGGTGGCTTCTAGATGAATAAACGATTAAGCATCACCGTCGCAATTATCATCAGCCTTTTCATCGCGGTGAACGTCCACCTGCTCTATTCAAACAAAAGCACCGTGCCAAAATCATTGTATGTCCATAAATACGAGCGCATGACTCCTGGACATCATGAAGAGGAAATACCGAAAGAGGGGCTTATCACGCCTGAAGACATTTACACTGTCTACGTCGGCGACGATGAAACGATCGAATCATGGCTCGTCAAGGAAGGCGATCCAGTTCAGGTCGGGGATGAAATCGCGTTGTTGCAGACCGGACGTGCAGAGAGCCAACTCGCGGCATGGGAAGCGGAGGAAGAAGGCCTTCTTGAACAGCGGGATGCGATTGAATCAACGATTGCAAGCCTCGAATCAGAGAGGGGAAGCGCCCGGAAAAACTCCTCCCGCGTCAATACGACCGAAACACCGGGCGACTCTGAAGTCGAATTGAACGTCGACGTCCAAGTCGATGTCCACCAAGACGGCGCATTCGCCCAAGCAATCGCCGAAGCCGAGCGCGAACTGGCGGAAATCGATCGGAAACTTGCCGTCGTCCAAACGCAGCTCGAACAAGACGCCACCCGTCCTGCGCTCATCAGCCCCGTGAACGGCACGGTTTCGAAAGTACACAAACACGGCTTCACACTCGCCGCCGATATTTACAGCGACGCGAAATTCGTCACAACGTATGTGCAACTCGATGAATGGCAGAAAATCGAGGAAGGGGATTCCGTCCGCATTCAGGAAAATAGTATGGATGCAGTCATCGAAGGGACGGTCCATTATATCTCCGAAGTGCCGGCAACCGACAGCAGATGGCGCAAAGCATATGACAAGCTCGATCCGAAAGAACGGAACAATCCGCTCGATCTATATGAGATTACGATCATGCCGCTCGAACAACTGCACAGCTTGCCGTTCGGGGCGAATGTCAATGCATCGATCATCGTGAACGAAGCGGACGCCGTCTCCGTGAAAATCCACTGGCTCGAAGCGCATGTGAAAGACAGTGCCTTCGTATGGAAGCTGGATGAACAAGGCCGCGCCGTCAAAACGAACGTCACAGTTCCATTCATCACGAACAACCGGGCCGTCATCACGGAAGGACTCACAACTGGTGACGTTGTCATCTACAACCGCAACATCGACGAAACCGACAACCTGTCGAACGTCTTCCTGCCCCTCCCGCTCGAACTTCCATCGAAAAGCGATTGGAGAACATTCGGCTGGAAGAACTACGTGAAATATGGATTTGTGGAATAAGAATAAAGACAAAAACCGCCCAAGTGGCGGTTTCAGCCTGTTGACAAACGCTCGCATCCGTTGTTGCTCGTGTCGCTCGTCCGCTCATGAACTTTAGTTCTATTCGCGTCTTCGCTCCACTTCGCGCGGGCTCGCAGGATGCGAGTCATGCAACCGTTGCCACAGGACGTGGCGCTCTTAGGTTGCCTTCCTTGACAAGCGTTTTCAATCAGGCTGAGGAAATGTCTGTTTATCGTGTTTATCCTAAAATTGAGTGTAGACAAAGTCAAAGAACGACTTTGTCTACACTCTGAAACCGCCCAAGTGGCGGTTTTTTGCTGTCCACGTAACTCAATTTCAATATCCGCTTCTAGACATGTCCCTCTTTCAATATAGTGAAGAAATCGTAAAAATTTCGGGGGGAGACGGGGAAAGCAGATGAAAAAATGGACGTTGATATGTTGCATAGCAATCATTTGTATTTTATTCACAGCAGTTGGGAAAGTCGAAGCGGCGAGCGAAGGCGGGAAACGGTATGTCGGACTGCACGATCGTATCTTGCCAATTGAGGACATCCGCGTCGTCGACGGTGACACGAAAGTGCCGCTCAAAGACATCGCAAAATATCTTTATTTGCCCGTCGAAACGAAAGATGGGAAGACAATCATCCGAAAACGAGGGAAAGAAATTATTTTTGATCATTCAACAGGGGCAACGACTTTGGACGGAGTGGATCAGCCGTGGACGCCGATCGCATTTATTGACGGTCAGCTTTTCATTAGCGTGAAATATATCGCCCGTGAAACCGGGTTCCAATTCGAGTATTTTCAAGAGCACCATACAATCCGCATCTATCGCGACGAATTCAATCATATAAGCCATGAAGCGTTCAAGGAAGTTATTAAAGCATATGGCACGAAACAGCAGCCCGCACCGACTACGAAAAAAGCGACCGTCTATTTGACGTTCGATGACGGTCCGAATCAATTCACATTGATCAATCACGCAACGCTCGAAAAATACAAAGTGCCCGCCACGTTCTTCTTCTTGGGTAATCAAATGAAACAGAATGAGTCCATCGTCAAGACCGTTTCGAAAAGCGGCCATTACATCGGCTCCCACAGCATGACCCACGACAAAGCATTCGTCTACGGATCGACCGAATCATTCATTGCCGAAATGGTCGGCGGTGCGGAACTCGTCGAACAACTGACAGGGAAAACATCGAATCTCGTGCGCGTCCCATACGGCAGTAAGCCGCTCGTCACAAAAGGAATGCAACAAAGCTTGATTGACCGCGGGCTGAAAATGTGGGACTGGGACGTCGACTCCAATGACTGGCGCTACACGGACAAGCAGGCGGACCAAATTGTGAAAAACGTCCAAGACGGCGTGACCACAGCGGCGAAATCCGGCGACAAGGAAATCATCATCCTCCTGCACGACCGGAGCCAAACGACCATCGCACTTCCTAAAATCATCGAATGGCTGCAAAAAGAAGGCTACAACTTCAAGTCGTACGAACCCGACAACCACATCATCCAGAACTTCCTACGCGACCCGCTTCTCTGAATCAAACCCTTAGTTTGTCAAAAGCATTCAGCGCGAAAACTTCTGCAGTGGAAATGAGCTCTTGCCGCGAAAACGAGAACTCTTTGAGGTGGAATGAGAAGTTCTTACCGAATAATGAGAACTCTTTGAGGCAGAACGAGAAATCTTCGGCGATAAGTGAGAACTTTCACCTCGAAAACGAGAACTTGCGCATAAATCGGCAAATACGCGCATAACTCGCTAAAGTTACGCATAAATCCCGCCAGAAACGCATAACTCGCAAGAAATACGCATAAAGAAGCGAATCTACGCATAAAACCGAGAAATCACGCATAACCCAAAAGCCTTCACCCGAAATGAATCACACTATCCAACCTATCGCCAGTAAACTTCCATATTTCCATATCAAATCTACTAAACAAGCAACTTAGCCAAATACTCATACTTCCAGCTTCATCCATATACCGTCAGAACTACCCACACCCAGAAACATCCATATCTTTAGAACGATTTTTCTGAACAATCGGCATTTACGACATTGGTCACTATTTTCAAATAAATCTTACTATGATATTGTGAAATGGCAACAATCTACCAAACTACTAAGGGGGAATAGGTATTTTGAAGAATCGCAACTTTACAAAGCTGTTCAGCACATTCTTGGCAATCATCCTCGTGCTAACAATGCTCACGCCATTCACGGCATCCGCCAACACGGATCCGGCTGAAACAGCTGACCAACCAACAAAAGCGTTCAAGCAGAACTTGCAAGATGAAAGCATCATGCAGCAAAAAGCCGCCATCGCCGAACAGCTCAACTTGCTCGGGGGCGAAGCGAAACTGCATGAAGAGCTTCAAAACGTAACAGGGAATCAACAAGTCCCAGTCATCATCCATCTCTCTGAAAAATCAGTAGGACTCCAAAAGGGAATCCAAAAACTGAAAGGAAAATCATTCTCCCACTCAGAAGCGCAACAAACAAAACAAAAAGTGCGCAACCAGCAAGCGGCTGCGAAAAAAGAAATGGTTATCAAAGGCATCCAATTCAACGAAGGCTTCAGCTATGACACCGTCCTCAATGGAATGTCCGGAACCGTCAAAGCTGACGACCTTCCAAGACTTCTCGAAGTGAACGGCGTCACACTCGTCGAGCCGGACACAATCGTCTACGCACTCGAAGACAACAAATCGAACGGTAAGAAAAAACAGGCTCCATCCGAATCGCCTCTCCAAAAGAAAGCAATAGATGGACAAGTCGGACCTGCCATGGACACGAGCATCGGATTCCTCGGAATCGAAGCGCTCTGGGCGGAAGGCTATGAAGGACAAGGCATCAAAGTCGCCGTCCTCGACACAGGAATCGACGCCGACCACCCTGATTTCCAAGGCATCTACAAAGGCGGTAAAAACTTCATTCCGCACAGCAGCAACTACACAAAACCACGTGCGGATGACGATGCATCCGAAACGTCGCCAGTAGAACGCCCTGCAAACGTACCGGAATTCAACACGAACGGCAGCTCATTCTACACATCCCACGGTACACACGTCGCGGGAACAATCGCTGCAATCGGCAACAACGAATACGGCATTAAAGGGATTGCACCGAAAGTCGACCTATACGCATACCGCGTACTCGGCGCATACGGCAGCGGATCCACATCAGGCATCATCGCAGCGATTGACACAGCAGTCCAAGAAGGCATGCACGTCATCAACCTGTCGCTAGGCGGCGGTGTAAACTCCGAAACAGATGGCGCATCTTTCGCTATCAACAACGCCATGCTCGCAGGCACAATCTCAGTCATCGCAACAGGAAACTCCGGACCGAACCGCGGAACGATGGGCACACCAGCGACATCCCGCCTCGGCATCGCAGTCGGCAACACGACAAACCCTGAAGCGCACTACCACGGCGACATCAACATCAACGCCGGCAACTACAACCTATCAAAAACGCTCAACCTAATGGGCACAACATACGGCCAAGACCTCGCCACGCAGCTTGACGGCGAATATAGCATCGTCGCAGTCCCTGGACTTGGAAAACCAACAGACTACGCTGGACTTGACGTCAATGGCAAAGTTGTACTCGTCTCGCGCGGCGAAATCGCATTTGTCGACAAAATCGCAGCAGCGAAAGCCAACGGCGCAATCGCCATCATCGTCCACAACTTCGCGGGCGGAACAGGCGCACCAGGCCCATCCGGCACGTTCCTTGGCGACGCATTCGAGTTCATCCCGACATTCGACATGTCCCAAACGGACGGCGAAGCAATCCGTGATGCATTAGCGAAAGCGGAAGGCACGATTTCATTTGGCAATTTCGATAAAACAATGACAGCAGGCGACGAAGTGAACAACTCCAGCTCACGCGGACCGTCCACACCGAACTTCGACATTAAACCTGACGTCACTGCACCGGGAACGAACATCATGTCGACAATCCCGATGTACAAAGCAGACTTCCCGGAAGCGACCTACGAACAGGCCTACACGCGTAAAACAGGAACTTCCATGGCAACACCACATATTGCGGGAATCGCGGCGTTAGTGAAACAAGCGAATCCGACTTGGGACGCTTTTGACGTAAAAGTCGCGCTCTCCAACACAGCGAAGGTCCTTGATACTGGCAAGTACGACGTCTTCGCACAAGGGGCAGGCCGCGTACAAGCTTACCAAGCAGCGCACCCTGAAATCCTTGCATACGCAATCGACACCGCAAACAACGATGGACAAACTGTTGAGAACAAGAAAGGGACAGTGACATTCGGTCCACAAGATTTGAAGACAAGCATCTCTGTCACAAAGCAGATCCTTGTGAAAAACGTAAAAGGCAGCGGAGGCACATACAACGCATCTGTTCAAGTGACGAAAGGCTTCCGTGACGCAGCTGTCACAATCGACAAGCCGACGTTCACTCTATCCGGCGAGCAATTGCTCAACGTCACGTTGACAGCATCCGCAGCGAGCACGAAAGCCGGCGATGAAATCCTCGGCTACATCAACATCGAAGGCGGCAGCACGGTCGCATCATTGCCATTCGCAGCTGATTTCGGCGGGAAAGCAGCAGATGAAATAAAGAACATGAGCATTTCGGAAACAGACCTGAGCTTCAACGGCGACGGCGTGAAAGATGAAGCAGTTTTATCCTTCACGATTACGGGTGACGTCGCTACGAACTATATAGAACTTTGGGATATCATGGATCCTGAAGGCGGCGCATACGGAGACGGCTACATCGGCTACCTGCACGCGGGCACTGCATTAGGGGCAGGTTCATACACGCTACGAGTCGGTGGAAACTATAACCCATGGGGCGGATCTGGCGCGACAAGGATTCCAGACGGACTCTATACAATCGACTTCACAGCACTGACGGTTTCAGGCAACCCGCCGATCATCGGTGACTTCGTAGGACCAGTCGTCGTCAAATCGACAGCGGGCACAATTGAAGGTGCAATCGAAGGTACGATAGCAACCGGCCAAATCGATGACGCGTACATTCAGTACCAAGAGGAACTCGAATTGTACGGCCTTGGCTACAACATCAACACAAAACTAAAAACT
Source organism: Sporosarcina pasadenensis (assembly GCF_047228845.1). Classification (NCBI taxonomy): domain Bacteria; kingdom Bacillati; phylum Bacillota; class Bacilli; order Caryophanales; family Caryophanaceae; genus Sporosarcina; species Sporosarcina pasadenensis. The sequence continues at coordinate 22,291 of NZ_JBFEGM010000011.1, read as the reverse complement.
TCTTACGAAGTGCTAAAAGGTGAAGAAGTTGTCGCATCCGGTCCGGTTAACCTCGAGCAGGACGGCACATTCACATTCGAACTTCCTGAGCTCAACAAAAAAGAAAACTCGGTTAAAGTGAAATATGAAGACGCTGCTGGCAATAAAGCCGAAGCGGTCATCTACAACGCTGGCGACCAAGTAGGTGACGAAGTCACTTACAACGTCAACCACGAATCACTCACGCTTGAAGTCGGCACATCAGAGCAATTGACAGTAACTGAAACGACGACGAAAGCGGACGGAACGACAGAAGAGAAGGACGTCACGGCTGACGCGACATTCACTTCTGCTGACGCTTCAATCGCAACAGTCGAAAACGGCAATGTCACAGCACTAGCTACGGGCACGACGGAAATCACTGTTACGTACAAAGACTTTTCGGCAAGTGTCCTCGTAACTGTCGCAGCTGAAGTAGAGCCGGAGCCAGAACCAGAGCCAGGGAATAGCTACGTCGTCACGGAAGAGATTGTTTCACAATCCGGCAAACAGATCGTTATTGATGTGACTTCAATGCAAGGGGAAGTCGACATTGTAATTAACGCTTCCGTCATGAGTGCAATCGAACGTTCTAAGAAAGACGTTGTCATCCACAAAGATGGCGCTGTCTACTCCCTTCAAAAAAATCTATTGAAGGCATTGAAAGGTAACATCACGATTTCAGTAGCAAGTAATGACGCATCGGGAGTAGCCAACGCGGTTTCCGACATTTACACAATCACTTTCTGGAACGGAATCGGGGAAGCGAAACAACAAGTGACGCGCCTTGGTCATTCAATCGATATCGTCATGCCAGTCAACACGAGCAGCAAGCAAGTCCGCGTGATCGACGCGAACACATTTGAAGAAGTTGCCAAAAAAGCAAATGTCAAAAACGGCACAGTCAGCTTCTCAGCTAATACTGGCGGCAACTTCGTAGCCACCAACTAATCCGAAACGAGCCTTTCCAATTCCCGGAAAGGCTCGTTTCATTTATTTGTTCACGACGCATCAAAAACGCATAACTGTAGCTAATCACGCGTAAATCCTCCCAAAAACTCATAAACGCTAAGAATTACGCATAAATTCCTCCAAACGCGCATAAACCCACCCAGAAACTCATAAACGCTAAAATTCATGCATAACGCCTCTTACCAGCCCCTTAATTTGTCAAAACCATTCAGCGCGATAGACAAATCCCACACCAAAACATCACCGCGAGTACTCAAATACTCATAAACTATCTCAGTTAAAACATATATCTAGTTTAATACTTTTAAAAAGGTGTAATATAGTAATAGAATTGAAATAATCGTGAAAATAAAGGATGTGCAACCAAGATGAGCCCAAATCGAAAAGCGGCAGAACTGCTGCAAACAAAAACGGACATCCAAAACTGGGGCGCCCGCCGCGCTTCCCGTATCAGGAAGTACAAAACGACAACCAGGCACGTCACAGACTACATCGTCCTCGACTTCGAAACGACAGGCTTCCGGGCTGGCGCTGATCGCATCATACAAATCGGGGCCCTCAAATACATCGGCCACGAGCGTGTCGGTGTACTTAACAGCTTCATTAACCCGCAACGACACATCCCGGCGTCCATCACCCGTCTCACAGGCATAACGAACGAAATGGTCCAATGGGCACCGACCATTGAAAATAAAATCGACGACCTTCTCGAATTCATCGGCGACCTGCCGATCATCGCCCACAACGCCAGCTTCGACATGGGTTTTCTCTACGCCCTCGACAACATTGAAGGCATTAAGATTCCCGAATACACCGTCATCGACACTGTGAAACTGGCACGCAAGACAATTACAGAAACGCCCAACCACAAACTCGGCACACTGGCGAAGCACCTCCAACTTGAACACGACGCCCACGACGCAATCGGCGACTGCCTCGCAACCGCCGCCATCTACCAATACTGCACCCAGTAAACCGCCGAAAGTGGCGGTTTTTTAATTTGTCAAAAGCATTCAGCGCGATTAAAAAACCCCATCCTAACAATCCATCCTCCACGTCAGGACCGAATCACGCATAAATCTCCCCAAATACTCATAAACCCTCCCAAACGTGCATAAATCCATCAACTCACGCATAAATCCCACCAGATACGCATAAAACCGCCAACTTACGCATAACCCCAAAATCTCACGCATAACCAAAAAAATCTCCGCATAACCTCTCACATCAGCGCATAAACTCTATCAATCAACTAGCAAAATTCATTTTTAATCGCCGAAATCGAATCATAACGCAATTTTAAACGCCAAAAAAGCCCCAAAATGCAATCTTCATCCAAAGTATTCCATTCAAACAGGAAGCAAGCTAAACTAAACATGAGGTGAACAAATTGATCTACAAAAAACGGACAATGCCAAATGAATTGAAAGCACTCCTATCCCTAGACAAACGCCTGCCAAACAGCCATATGAAAAAGCACGAAGTCAAAAAAAATCTCCTGATCTGCCAAGCAGGCTACAACGGCGAACTCGAATTTGATGCCCACATCAATGAATTCCAGCCAGATTACCCGCACGCCATCCTCCACGACCTATACCTGCAGCAAGACGGCACCTATTTTCAAATCGACTCGCTTGTCATCACGCCATCATCCATCACCGTCGTCGAAGTGAAAAACCACAAAGACAAAACGGTCATCAAGGCGAACCCTACCCAATTCATCCGCGTCTTCCAAAACGGCGACCGCAACCCGATGCGCAACCCATACATCGAAATCGACCGGAAAATCCACTTGCTAAAAAATTGGTTGCAAACACGCGGCATCCAAATGCCGATCGACGGTCTCCTCACATTCGCACATACGAACGAACTCGCCATCGAGCACCCGTCGCCCGAAATGAAAACGATCTTCACTTACGAAGCGCCCGTCCATTTCCGATCATTGCCCGTGAATGAACAAATACTCGACGGGCACGCCATACACAACTTGGCAACCGCGATGATCGCACACCATAAAGACTACAACCCATTCCCGCTCGCCGACCGGTACGACATCACCCCTGAAGACATCGCACCCGGCGTCATCTGCCCAAGCTGCGACCGGCCCGGCATGAAGTGGAGGAGGGAGAAGTGGAACTGCCCGTCATGCGGACACGCCGGAAAAACCGAACACCAACAAACCGTCCAAGACTGGTTCATGCTCATCAAACCTCAAATGACGAACCGCGAATTCCGCTACTTCACCCAGCTCAACAACCGCAACGTCGCCCGCAGCCTGCTCGCCAAATCTGGCCTTCAACTCATCGGCGAACGCAAAGCCGCACACTATGTAGTAATGAAAGATAGAACTCCGACTCCGTAAAAAAACGCTCCCACCCGGAGCGTTTTTTTCAATCCAACCCCTTAATTTGTCAAAACCATTCAGCGCGATCCTCACTCTCTATATAATAGTAGGAACTCCGCGACCTCCCCAAAAGCAGCATAAACTCGCCCGAAAACTCATAAACTCCCGCAACCACGCATAAACCGCCGAAATTCCGCATAACGCACTCCCAAATACTATCAAACTCCAAATACCTCTCCCAAAAACAAGAAATTCCTGTATAATCAACCTAAAAGACTTTAATCGAACTTCAACCGAAAGGAGCAATCAACAAATGGCCAGCAATCCCAAGCCGCCCGAACAATACAAGCCCGATCCGCGCTTCAAAATCGCGCACAAAGAAGCACTCATCGGCGTTGGACTAGCAATATTCAACTTCATCTGGTGGTACGGCTTCGCCTACGGACTCGGATCCCGCCCACCCGAAGAATATACATACATTTTCGGCCTGCCCGACTGGTTCTTCTACAGCTGCGTTCTCGGGTTCATCCTAATGTCGGCGCTCGTCATCATCATCACCAAATTCGTACTAAAAGAAGTCCCGCTCGACGCGGACCCGTACGCTGAAACAAAGGAGGAATCCCTAAAACAATGAACATCCAAGTCATCATCCCGCTCGTCATCTTCCTAGTCGCGATCTTCGTCGTCGGCTACATCGCGTCCAAACAAATGAGCTCAACTGGCGGATTCCTCCAAGAATACTTCCTCGGCGGACGCGAACTCGGCGGCTTCGTCCTCGCGATGACGATGGTCGCCACATACGGCAGCGCATCGAGCTTCCTCGGTGGACCCGGAACCGCCTACACAGTCGGTTTCGGCTGGATCCTGCTCGCCATGACCCAAGTCGTCACCGGCTATTTCGTCCTGCTCATCCTCGGGAAAAAATTCGCAATCCTCGGCCGCAAATACAACGCCGTCACGATGATCGACTTCCTGAAAGCGCGCTACAACAGCCCGGCCGTCGCGATTCTATCAGCCATAGCCATCATCATCTTCCTATTTTCCGCCATGACCGCGCAATGGGTCGGCGGGGGACGGCTCATCGAATCGCTCACCGGGCTCGAGTACACATCGGCGCTCTTCATCTTCGCGATTTCGGTCCTCGTCTACGTCGTGATCGGCGGATTCCGCGCCGTCGCACTGACCGACGCCGTCCAAGGAGCGATCATGGTCGTTGGCACACTCATCCTGCTCATCGGCGTAATCATCGCGGGCGGTGGAGTCCCGGCCATCATGCAGGACTTACTGAATGAAAACCCGAGGCTCGTCACGCCTTTCGGAGCGGACGGAAAACTGACCGCCGCCTACGTATCCTCCTTTTGGATACTCGTCGGCGTCGGTGTAGTCGGCCTCCCGCAAATGGCCGTCCGCGCCATGAGCTACAAAAGCTCCCGCGCCATGCACCGGGCACTCGTCATCGGCACAATCGTCACAGGTTTCATCATGCTTAACATGCACCTGATCGGTGTCTTCGCGCGCCCCGTCATGCCAGGAATTACCGTAGGGGACAAAGTCATTCCGCTAATCGCGCTTGAAGTATTGCCCCCATGGCTTGCAGGCATCGTCCTCGCGGCACCAATGGCGGCCATTATGTCGACCGTCGACTCGCTGTTGCTGCTCGTCAGCTCAGCGATCGTCAAAGACGTCTACTTGAACTTCATCAAACCGGAAGCAAGCGAAAAACGGGTCAAACAAATAAGCATCGGCGTCACCGGCATCCTAGGAATCATCGTCTTCCTGCTCGCCCTGCAACCGCCCGACCTGCTCATCTTCCTGAACCTGTTCGCATTCGGAGGGCTCGAAGCCGCCTTCATCTGGCCGATTGTCCTCGGACTGTACTGGAAATACGGCAACAAACACGGAGCCATACTGAGCATGATCACCGGCATCGCAAGCTACATCGCGATCCACTTCTACAACGCGGCTTACGGCAACCTACTCGGCGTCCACACAGTAACGATCCCCGTCGTCCTGTCCCTGCTCGCCTACATCATCGGCTCCCTCGCCATCCAGCGAAAAGCCTTCAGATTCTAAATGAAAAGCGGACTCCCAAACGAGAGTCCGCTTTTCCCATCCAAAAACGCATAAACTGAAAAACTCACGCATAAATCCCCCAAATTACGCATAAACTGCAAAACTTACGCATAACTCCCGCCAATCACGCATAACCGCCCCCAAACACGCATAAATCCCAAAACCTACGCATAACGTCTTCAATCAACCCCTTAATTTGTCAAAACCATTTGGCGCGAACAGAGGAGGGCATTCCAAAAAATTCTCCGCGGACACAAATCAGCTAAACTCCTGCGACTCTCCACTAGTTTCCAATGAAGTCTTTGGTGATATATACATATAAGATAAATATTTAAGAAAGGGGGGAATATATTGTATGGAATATAAAATAATCGAATTTTTATATTCTGTACAATATAATTATGGCTATAATATTCTATTTAAAAGAGAACGGGGAAAGTCAGGTAATATCGGAAATATCAAAGGTTGTCCAAATGGGAATCAAAGGCGATGGCAACGCACAAGAATTGGCGAAGTTTCTACGCCAAGGACTTCAGCAATTATCTTCTGTAGGCATTCCAGCCAATAAAGAACTTATCATGGTTGGAGAAGACGAGAATGGACATAAAAGGACATTTCGGCTTTTTAAAGAGCTTACCTGTAATCGTCCATTAAATGAGATCAGAGTTAACCGAAGGAAACCTGGTGCTTTTAGAGCCATTTTCTTCGAATATGAATACGAGGGAGAGCAACTGCTACTATTTACAAAAGCAGTTATTAAGAAAGGCGATCCAAATCCCCCGGAATTCCAAACGGCAATCAGGGAAAGTGAAAGATTATATGATAAATTCCTCCAGAATCCTGATAAATACATAAGAGAGGATGAGTAATGTGAAGAACGTTAACAAACAACATGAAGAAGTGATGGATCTCACCGCAACTATTGAGATCCTTTTTTTACTAACTCCCGCATAACCCCCTCCCATATGCTAAACTAGACTCTATCGACCAAAAGAAAGAAGGCACTCAACCATGTGGAAACTCTACACACTCCTCACCATCACCATGCTCCTCTGGGGCATCAACCTCCCCATGCTCAAATACCTGCTCACCTTCATGCACCCTGTCACCATGACCGCACTTCGCGTCCTAACAGCAGGCATCACCGTATTCGCCATCCTGGGAGCCCTTAAACTCGTACGCCTCCCAACCAAAAAAGAATGGACATACATAATCGGCGGAGCCGCCCTCAACGTCGTCCTCCACCACTACTTTCTCAACATGGGCCTCTTCCGCACAACCGGTACGAACGCCAGCCTCATCCTCGGAACCGGCCCAGTACTAACAGCAGTATGCACAGCACTCATCCTGCGCAACTACCCGACGAGAATCCAATGGCTCGGTGCAATCGTAGGCTTCATCGGCATCGGCTCCGTCGTCCTCGCAGGCGGCGATTCACTATCTGGCCTCAAACTCGGAGACGCATTCATCTTCATCGCCATCCTTGTACAAGTCCTTTCGTTTTTAGTAATCGCTAAGGCAGCAAGGACGCTTGACCCAAGGGTTCTCACCGCGTACATGCTGATTGCCGGAAGCCTCTTACTGTTCGTCATCAGCTTCATCCAAGAGCCCGGCGAATTCGCCAAATTCACAACCGTCCCGCCAAGCTTCTGGGTCGTCTTCGCCGCAAGCGCCATCCTAAGCACAGCCGTCGGACACATGCTCTACAACTACTCGATCGCACAAATCGGCCCATCGAAAGCCGCCATCTTCATGAACCTGAACACATTATTCGCCCTAACAAGCTCAGCCCTCTTCCTAGGCGAAATCATCACCGGCCGCCACCTGATCGGCTTCCTCTTAATTATCATCGGAGTAATGCTAGGGTCGGGTGCTGCAGAAGAATTATGGAAGAAACGCAAAATGAAACCCGAGCCGTCGTAACGACGGCTCGGGTTTTTAATATTTATATAGCCCGCAATACAATTAATCTCCCGCGCAACATAATGAAATCAATCCGCAACACAAGCAAGTCCCAATGCATCACAATCAACTCCCCCGCAACGCAACAAACGACTGTCACAATGCAATCAATCCCAAACGCAACGCAACGAACTCCACCCGTAACACAACCAACAACAAACTACAACGCAACCCGTTGCACCCACGAAAAATAAATGCTAATCTATCAATGAACAAAGAATATTCAATTTAAAGGAGCGTGCACACCAATTCACGAAAAACGTAACGAGCCCGAAGAACTTACCCAACTCGAACGGCTGCGCACAAGATTACCAACCGACCACCCGCAGTACGGAACGGTCAGCAAAAAGTATCACCAAGCTAAAGCCGGCTACACCGGCGAGCTCTATGTAGATCGAGTACTTAACGAAATCGCCTTTCCCCAGGGCACAACAATCCTGAAAGACATCACATTAGAAATTAACCCCGATTTCCTTATCCAGATCGACACCTTTATCATATCCCCATCTATCGCATTCCTTCTCGAGATTAAAAACTTCACTGGTACCGTGCACTTCGACGAAAATTCAGGCAAAACTACCAAAATCTCTCCATACGGAGAGACCGAAAAATACGATTGCGTCATTCACCAACTAGACCGAGCGGCAATCGGCCTAACCGAATGGCTTAGACAACGAAACATCAATATCCCGATTGAGCCCATCCTTATCATGGCAAACAATAATACCGAAATTCCTAAATTCCCAAATGCAGTAACACTAAAATACGCAAAACAGTTACCGCGCTACATTCGGAAATTCATCTCGGACGAACCCAAGCTGACAGCAAAACAAATCCGTCAAATAACTCAAATCATCAACCAGAACCGGAGAAAATGGTGGAACGATAGAGCATGTAAACGATACAAAATCTCACCAAACGAATTAAAACGTGGCGTACTCTGCCCAACATGCAACGAACCAGCCACCCGCGTCCGCGGTCACTCCTGGTACTGCAGATCATGCAAAAAGAACACAAAAGACGCCCTGCAACAATCGATCGACGACTGGTTCCTACTCGTCAGCCCAACCATAACGAACAGGCAGCTCCGCCTATTCCTAGATCTGAAATCCAGCTCAGCCGCAAGCGTCATCCTACGCCAAACCAACCTACGCCGCCACGGCGCCTCCCGCAACACAACCTATACCAAACCATAAAGCCGCCTGGGAGGACGGCTTTTTTGTGGAATCGCGTACACAGACTCCTATTCCATTAAAATTCCCCGCGTACTCAACCACCTTTGCACAACCATCTCATACTGCAACACAACTAAACACCGTTATAACACAACCAACCGAACTCACAACGCAATCAACTCACCCAGCAACACAACAATCCGCTTCCGCAACACAACCAAACACAGTCACAACGCAACCGATTAAACTCGCAATACAATCAACCACACCGCATCAACCCATCTAATTTGTCAAAACCATTCAGCGCGATACGAAGAGTAGGGGATACATCCAAATTGCCCACGACCAACCCAACCGCCCAACACAATTAACTTCCGCCGTAACGCAATCATTGCCACTCGCAACACAACAATCCCGGCTCGCAACGCAACCAAACACCCGCAACACAATGGACTCACTCCGCAACACAACGAAACACAATCGTAACGCAACCATTCCAACTCACAACACAACCATCCACCAACGCAACACAACCAAACCTCCGGTTTTTCAAAGAACACCCAACCGTTTCATTCCCACCCTCCACCAAAAATCCACTATAATCGTAGAAAAGGAGGCGAAACATCTATGAAACTCAAAATCTCAACTGCACTTCTCACTACAGCACTGCTGCTAACACCCGCAATCCAACCGGCACAAGCCGCATCATTCACAGACGTCCCGAAATCCCATTGGGCACACGACCCGATCGACGCCATTTCAGAACTAGGCATCATCAACGGCTACCCGGACGGCACATACAAACTCAACCAACCGGTCACGCGTGCACAAGCTGCTAAAATCGTCGCGCTCGCAACAAAAACGAAGCCGACACACGACTTCACGCCGGACTTCAAAGACGTCACCCCGGCCCATGGTGCGTACGACCACATCCGCGCACTCACCGAACGCGGCATCTTCAACAACGGCGAAGTCTTCAACCCGAACGCGCCACTCAAGCGCGGGCAGATGGCCAAGATCATCACCCTCGCCTATGACATCAAAGTGGACGACAACGACCTGATCTCATTCAGTGACGTCATAAAAATCAACGGCTACCAAAGCTACATAACAACCATTGCCGAGCTCGGCATCACAACAACCGAACAAGGCGGCGAATTCAAGCCGAACGATCCTGTATCCCGCGCCCACATGGCCGCCTTCATCCAACGTGCCATCGAATTTGACGCCAAACGGAAAACCGGCGAACTCTACTATGACGAAGCCCAACAAAAATACGTCGAAAAAGTCTACTCCATCCCTGAGCCGCCACCGAGCCAAATGGACGAGTCGATAGCAGCTCAAACCATCAATCTAGTAAACAATGAACGATTACAACAAAATATCGCACCACTCAAACATGACATGTCGCTCTCAACCATCGCCCAAGCGAAAGCCGATGACATGGCAGAGAACAACTACTTCACCCACAACTCGCCAACATACGGCTCCGTCGGCGACATGCTCGACCACTTCGGCTACGAATGGTCAGGCTACGGTGAAAACATCGCAAAAGGGTACACAACAGCCGAAACCGTCGTCGAAGGCTGGATGGAATCACCCGGCCACCGCGCCAACATCCTCCAATCCCGATTCACCAACATCGGCATTGGCTATGCCATCGACAAAAACGGCACCCCCTACTGGGTCCACCAATTCTCAGTCCAATAACTATAAAAAGACGGCGAAGGGGAGGGGACCCCAGCCGTCTTTTTCGTGTAATCGCGCCTCACCAACTTTCAACCCCATAGCAACCTCCGCATCCATCCCTAAAAATACAAACAAAAAAGGAGCAGCAACTACTCCTTTACTAAAACAATCTTATAAAAATACTAGTTTCGTGGATCCACATAATCCGGATAATCAGTAATGATCGCGTCCACCCCCATTTCAAATAGAAAATCCGCCGCTTCCTGACTGCGCACCGTCCATGAACCAACCTGCATTCCTAAAGAGTGCACTTGCTCCACCAACTCCTCCGTCACAATTCTATAATTCGGGTTAACCCAATCCGCATACGTTGAAAACTCTAGTAAAGCTTTCAATGTTGTGTCTGCACGGTTAGAAGTCAATACACCGATTGGAACTCGGGGAAGAAGCTCATTCATTTTCTTCATCGACTCAAAGTTGAACGATTGAATAATGATCTTTTCATTTTGCGGTTTATCGAGATTTCGTTCGAGTAATGCTTCTGCCACCTGCTCTTCAATACCAGGGTAAAGCTCCGGAGCCTTCAACTCTATTAAAATGCCGATCTTACCATGGTAACGATCTAGAATCTCTTCAAATGTCGGGATAGGTTCTCCTGCATACTGTTCCCCAAACCAACTACCCGCATCAAGGCTCCTCAACTCTTCAAATGGCAAATCCCCGACATGACCTGTTCCATCCGTCGTACGGTCCACCGTCGTATCATGGATTAATACTAATTCACCATCTTTGCTTCGTTGAACATCGATTTCTATATAATCAGCTTTCATATCCACTGCGAGATCGAAAGCAGCAATCGTATTTTCAGGTGCATAACCTGATGCGCCACGGTGTGCTACATTATCTACTTGTTTTCTAGTACCGACTGTTGGTTCATCCGCAAGCTGACTGAACGGGTTGAATAATAAAGATAAGGCTACTCCTGCTTCTAGTAGTAATTGTTTGCTCATTTTCTCCATCTCCTATCTAAATTAGATTCAACTTCAGTTTAGAATAGGGATGTTAAGCTACTATATTGATAGTTTTAACGCTGCATAAAGATTATGTTAACGAATACCGATCGTTGTCCCTACGGTTATTTACAAATCGAATTGATTGAAAAGTAATGCCATACTTACATATAGTGCAAAAAGAAAAACGCCAGAAACTGGCGTTTTCACATAATCATCGTTGCTTACCTTGATTGTTTTGCTTGTTTCCCGTTACATTCTGTACAGCGTTTTTAGCAGCATCTACAGTGTTCATTGCAATATCTTCTGTTGTTTCTAAAGCATCATGAGCTGTTTCGAATGCGGATCCAGCTGTATTCTTAATGCTCTCCGCGACGTTTTTATTATTTTTACCGTTTTGTTGATTAACCATTATGTTTCACCTCCTAAACAAGAATAGGATGTGTATGTTGTCGTTATTTATCCGTGCAAGGGACCTACTCTATAAAACTATTCTCCCGTACCATGTCTTTAATTTAATAATATGGGTATAATAACCGTATCAACGATCCTCAAGAAAGGAGTCATCGGCATGAAAAAAATCCAATTCATCCTACTCGCATTCATGACTATTATCCTGCTCGCTCCATACGCATCGGCCCAGACAGCACTATCCGCCGAAGCTGAAGCCGCACGCGTCGACGACATCAAATTCTTCGTCGAAAACTTCTATTATGGAGACATCCCGGAAAACCTTCATGCCATGACGACAATCGACGAAATCATAGATTCTCTCGACGAATACTCGCGTTACATGTCACCCGACGAATACATGAACTACGTAGCAGCAGTGGGTGCCGACGACATGGCCCTCCATAACCTAACGGAGCCCGCCGTCACATCCCACATGCTCTACGGCAACATCGGCTACATCAAAATCACCACCTTCTCCGCCAATATGGACAAAGCCGTCACGAAGCATTACACGAACCTGAAGAACAAAGGCGCCAACAAACTCATTATTGACCTCCGCTATAACGGTGGCGGCTACGTCGAAAGCGCCGAACAACTCCTCGGGCACTTCGAAGGCGTCAAAACAGCCTACGAAATGAAAACGAGGGAAGGCACGACAACCGTAAAACCTGTACTATCGAAACTGAAATTCCCGAAACAGACCTATGTACTCGTCAACCGCTACTCGGCATCCGCATCTGAGATTGTGGCGGCATCCCTCAAAGACCAGAACGCCGCAATCATCGTCGGCGAGAAGACAAAAGGGAAGGGCACCATTCAGTCATTCTTCGAATTCGAAGACGGATCGGCACTCAAACTGACAATCGGCGAATTCACAGGACCGAAGAAATCCAAAATCCATCGCACAGGAATCGTGCCAACAATCGCAAGCGAACATGACCAAGAACTTTCTACTATACATGCGCGCCTATTGAAAGACTCATTGTCACAGAAAAGCTATAAACAAGTCGACAAGCTGCAAGAAGTGCCGACTAACAAAACATTCCATCTCCATTTCACGCAAAAAATGAACCTTACTGGCGCAAACACGTCCAATAAGGTAGAACTCATAAAAGTAGGAGGCGTCGCAGTACCGATTTCAATCAAACCGAACGGCACGGACATGCTCGACATCACGCCACTCAAACAAATGCAAAAAGGCGGTTCATACTTCCTCGTCGTCCACCCAGGGATCGCAAACGACACCGGACGGACGACCAAGCAGGGCATCTTTACACCTATCACGGTGAAATAAGCCCCGTAATAGTGGAAATATGTACAACCGATTCAACTATGCTATAATCAACGAATGTAAATTCAAAAGAGCAGGGGTCGAGCATCACCGCCCCTGCGCAAGCATTTCAATGAAATTTCAAGCATTACCTAATAAAAGCACCCCCATTCAGAAAGGAACATCACTCATGAACAACACTATGTGCGTCATCGGCCTCGGCTACATCGGCCTACCGACAGCTGTCATGTTCGCCAACAGCGGACTCAAAGTCCACGGCGTCGACATCAACGAAAAAGCAGTCAACATGATCGCCAACAAGCAACTACATATAGAAGAGAACGGACTCCAAGAACGACTCGACCAAGCAATCGACGCTGGAAACCTAACCGTCTCCACGACTCCAGTCGAAGCTGACGTCTACATCGTCGCCGTCCCGTCGCCGATCAATCCCGACAACACGGCAAACTTGGAATACATCCGCAAAGCGACAGCATCCATCGTTCCATATTTGAAGCCAGGCGCACTCGTCATCTTGGAATCGACTGTCCCACCAAAAACAGTTGAAAACATCATGTTGCCAGAACTTCGCAAATCGGATCTAGTACTCGGCGAAAACCTCTTCGTCTCACACTCGCCTGAACGCGTCATCCCAGGCAAGATCTTCGAAGAACTCGTCAACAACGACCGCATCGTCGGCGGCATAACACCAGAATCAGCTGAAAAAACAAAAGCGCTCTACAAAACATTCGTTCAAGGCGAAATCCACTTGACGGACGCAACAACAGCTGAACTCGTCAAAGTAATGGAAAACACATACCGCGACGTCAACATCGCATTCGCCAACGAACTCGCGAAAATCGCGGAAACAATCGGTGTAGATATATGGGAAGCGATCCGTTTCGCAAACTTCCACCCGCGCGTCAACATCCATTTGCCAGGTCCGGGAGTAGGCGGCCATTGCATCGCAGTAGACCCATGGTTCCTAGTAGAACTGAACCCGGAAAACGCGGAAATCATACACAAAGCACGGCTCACAAACGACGCCATGCCGCAATTCGTCGCGCAAAAAGCGCAATTCCTGTTGGACGCGAAAGGTATCACGGACGGCAAAGTAGCCGTACTCGGCCTCGCATTCAAAGGCGACGTCGACGACATGCGCGAAAGCCCTTCAGTCAGTGTAGTTGAAGCGTTGCAAGAACGCGGCATCGAAGTGAAATCGTTCGACCCGCACATCAAAACATTGCAACACACGACACAACAAGCAACACTTGAAGAAGCAACACAAGACGCTGACCTGATCATCTTGACGACGGATCATACCGACTTCAAACAGCTCAGCCCGAATTCACTTACAACAAAACAGCCGAAACCATTCATCCTCGACACGAAAAACGCACTCTCTCGAGACAAATGGGAACAAGCCGGATTCCATTACTTCAAACTCGGCGACGGCTCACCAGTAGGAGTCATGAGCTAAATGAAAGAAACGATATTAGGCGTCGACGTCAACACAGAGAACTACGATGAACTCATCCCGAAACTCTTCAACAACATCGACGCCAAAAAGAAATCATTAATCGTAGCCATCAATCCTGAAAAGTTAATGAAGGCAAAAGACGACCCAGCGCTGAAAGCCCTGCTTAACCGGGCGGAATTCCAAATCCCGGACGGCATTGGTGTTATCATCGCGTCCAAGATCCAAAAAGGCAACATACAATCCCGCGTAACCGGAGTAGACATGATGGACAGAATAGTTAGGGAAGCCGCCCGAACAGGAAAGTCCATCTTCCTCTACGGCGCGAAACCAGGAGTTGCAGATGCAGCCGCAGCTAAACTGATTGACACGTATCCCGATCTCAAAGTGGCCGGCACACAGGACGGCTACGAAAAGGACACGTCAAAAGTGATCGCAAAAATCAACGCCGCACAACCCGACATCTTGTTTGTCGCAATGGGATCGCCGAAACAGGAATTATGGATTGAAGAGCATCGCGATAACTTGCATCCGATCCTTTACCAAGGAGTCGGCGGCTCATTCGACGTGCTAGCAGGCAACATCAAACGCGCACCAGCCGCATTTCAAAAGGTCGGAGCGGAATGGCTCTACCGGCTATTGCTGGAGCCAAGTCGTATCAAACGGCAAATGAACTTGCCAAAATTCCTTTTTGAAATAATTCGCCAAAAATAAAATAATGATACTTGTAATCTAGTAATACTGGTGATAGAATACGAAATGTAAGGATAATTTCCTCTGTAGCATATATTATTAAACGCCACGCAGGACGAAAACGGTTGGTTGACCGCACAAAAGGACTTGAACAGCTCCCATCTGTTCAAGTCCTTTTGCATTCTATAGAAAAGCGGAGGGCGCTTGCTCAGATGCTAAGTGGCGCCTTATTCCACACAGCGGCTACGACTTATGACCCGAGCAGCTAGCGACCGGAGCTAGACATAGAAGAGCGGAAAGCAAAGCGTTCAAAGACTAAATTCTGAGGCTGTTAGCCTCTTCTCCACCTGCATTAGACAAGATCCCCAAAACTATTTCCTCTAATCTACTTCTATTAATAGTTTCCCTAGCATAGATTCAATAGATTTAATCAAATACCATAACGAAGCAGGTATTTTGCAATCAAAAGTGTCATTGTGGAAGCATATTTAGGTAAATCTACTCTCGTTTATTGTCTCAAGCAGGATCCGTTTGCACTAAAACACAATTTCTTTCTATTAAGGTTCTATTATGTTCAATAAATAATAGATTCTAAAGCGTTGGTAAATGGGACAACCAATTTTATTTCCAAAAAACAATTACTTTTTCACTAATAAAATTTCAAGGAGTCGGTGAATAGGACAACTAATCACTGCTATAAAAACAATTTCTTCCTACTACAATTCTATTACATTTATTGCATTAATAGATTAACGTATGGGGGGGCGACCGCCATAATGGCCGATTACTCCCAGTATTAGGAAATGATAAATCTACAAAACCCTTGCAAGACAAGCCACATAAAAACAGTAAGATAATTGGGATGATTTAAGACTTTTAGTGAAATATGATAGAAATACTTGATATATTTTTGAGATAAGGTAGAATAGTAGAAGCAGCGGCAAATTACATAGGTTTGGGACTTGCAATCTAGCAAAATACCAATAAGTAATTGACATCCCTGCTGTTAGAATCTATACTTTATTGTGTAATGGCTTCTACTTCCATTTTGCCGTGGGGTAGATGACAAATTTTATTTCTTAAATAAGAGGAGGAAATTATTCAATGGCTAACCAACCAACGAAGTATCGCAAGTTTGTAGTTGGCGCTGCATCAGCTGCTTTAGTAGCATCTGCAGTAGCACCAGTAGCAAGCGCTAAAGATTTTTCAGACACAAAAGGCAACACACATGAAGC
Source organism: Sporosarcina pasadenensis (assembly GCF_047228845.1). Classification (NCBI taxonomy): domain Bacteria; kingdom Bacillati; phylum Bacillota; class Bacilli; order Caryophanales; family Caryophanaceae; genus Sporosarcina; species Sporosarcina pasadenensis. The sequence continues at coordinate 5,920 of NZ_JBFEGM010000011.1, read as the reverse complement.
AGCAATCGATGCACTATCTGATGCTGGCATTATCTCGGGTTACCAAGACGGTTCTTTCAAACCGAACCAAACGTTGACTCGTTCTGACGTTGTTAAATTGATGGGGAAATGGCTTGTATCTGAAGGATACGAAGTACCTTCTGACTACAAAACGAACCCACGTTTCACAGATTTGACAGCAGCTTCAAACGATGAGCTTCTAAAATATGCTGCAGTTGTTAAAGACAACGGCGTATTCAACGGAAGCAACGGTCGTCTACTTGCAGGCGACAACATCACTCGTGAGAACATGGCAGTAGTACTTGTTCGTGCATTTGATTCAGTTAAAGATATTAATCTAGTAGAATATGTTTCCGGCCAAGACTTCAAACAAGAAGTTGCTGACCGTAACTCTGCTAAATCTGAAGCTCGTCCAGCAATCGATGTCCTAGACTTCTTCGACATCACAACTGTTGCACAGTTCAATCCAAAAGGAACTACAACTCGTGGCCATTTCGCTACATTCCTTCACAACTTCCTAAACGCTGATCTTTCAAAAGTAACTGGCGTTGTAGCAGGTGTTGAGTCAATTACGGCTGTTAACAACACAACTGTTGAAGTGAAGTTTGTTGAAAAGGTTGAAGATCTTGCAGCATTGAACTTCAAAATCGACGGACTAGAAATCACTAACAAAGTCCTTAAACAAACTGACGCTAAGACTGTAGTATTGACTACTGCTGTTCAAGAAGGCGGAAAAACTTACACAGTAACTGCTAACGATAACAAACTTGGAACTTTCAACGGTGTATCTGCTGTAGTTCCAACTGGTATCAGCGTTACTACTCCATCTCTACAAGGTGTAATTGGTAAAGATGTTACTGTTACTGCTACAGTTACAGTTCCAGAAGGACAATCTAAAGCTGGCGTGCCAGTTACTTTCAACGTAGTTAATAGCTCTGCTACAAACGAAAAACTTGAAGCAGTTGCTTATACTGACGATAAAGGTGTAGCTTCTTACACTTACACTCGTTACTATGCTTCTGAAGACAATGTTGCAGCATACGCTACACACAAATCTTCAGTAGTATCTTCCGGTAAAGTATACTGGGCAGACAAAATTCAATTAGCTGTTTCTGAAATCACTACTGGTAACGATTTGGCTAACGAAACTAAAAAATCCTACAAGGTTACTGGTAAAGCAAATGCTACTTACTACATTGCTATCAAGGAAAACCTAGGGGTTGCACCAAATAAAATTACAGATGTATATGTTCAAGATCATGCAACTAAGAACTTCGTAACACCTTATGAATTAACAACTGGAGCTCAAAAATTCGCGACAGTAACAACAAATGCAAGTGGTGAAGGTTCATTTACAATCTATGGTACTAACTTAACAGCTACACCAATCGTGTATGCTCCTGAGTCAACACCAACTACTCCAGTTTCTTACAATTACAATAAATTGGACTTACAAGCAGAAGCACCAACAGTTAAATTCTCTCAATTAGATAGCTTGGCTATTGCTGTAGTTGGAGAAGGTACTGCAAATTCTGCTGAATACTTTGGCACTGTTGCTCCAGTAGCATACGATGCAGTCTCTGCTGGTGGTCGTACTTATACAGTAACAGTTACTGATAAAGCTGGAAAAGTTGCTCCAGAAGGAACTGTTGCATATGTAGCATTCGATGATCTAGCTGGCGATGTGTACTTCTCAACTGGTACATCTAACTTTGCTAAGCTAAACACGAACGGGACTGACATTAAGACAATTAAAGTTGGTAAAGATGGTAAAGCTCAATTCCGCGTAGCTGGAAAAGGTGCTACATCTTATGTAACTCCAACTGTATTCTTAAATACTGCTGGTGATGTTACACCTGTTAAACTTGATAAAGCAGATGTTCAATCTGTTGCTGACACAACATACTTCAAGTCTCCAGTTGTTACAAATGCTGTATTATCAGTTGAAGATAAGGATGGAAATGCAGTTACTTCGCTTTCAACAGCAGAAGATGCATATTTCGTTTATCAATCAGTTGATCAAAACGGTTTTGCTTACCGTCCAACAGAACAAAGAACAACTTCAACTCAAACTGTTTACCGACAAGAAGTTCGTAATGGCGTAACTTACTTTATTCCAGTATCTGAAACGAATACAGAAGTTATTCCAACTAAATACGTATTGGCATTTGATGTAACTTCTACATTTGGTAATGCCGATGTGAAAGATGAGAATGGAGTTCCTCTGAAAGAAAGGCAGAATTTAGGAAGAACTAAAACTTATCATGTAGAATCTGATGTTAACGGTCAAGCAGTTATCCGTGTAAATTCAAACACAGCTGATACTGTTAGTGTAAATGTTACTGGTGCGAGTGGAATTCTTCCAACTCAAACAGCTTCAGTTTCATTCACTGCATACGATGGTATCCCTGCGAAGCTTGATAATGCAGTCGTAACTGCTGTTGAGCTTAACAGAGATCGCTTGAAGCTACGAGTAGACGCTGATACTGAAACAGCATGGATTAACTACGGTGCTGCTCAATTCTACAAAGCTAATGGCGATGTTCTAACACTAGTTCAATTTGAAGATATCATCTCTGCTGGTGATGTGGTTAACTTCCAAAAAGGCGCAGATGGAAAACATATTTTCCGCGTTGTAACTGACAATGCTCCTGTAACTGGTGCAACAAATCCTACATTCACGGATACTGATGGAGACCTTGGTGAAATCGGTGGACCTATTAACTTTACAGCTACAGCTGGACATTCTTATGAAGTATTCTTAGGAACTGCTTCATTAGGAACAGCTACTGTTACAGGAACTGCTGGAACATTTACTGTTGCTCAAAATACAGCATACACTGGTCAAGAACTTAAAATCGTTGCAACTGTATCTGGTTCGGGATTAACTGCTTCAACAGTAGTAGCAGTTACTGATCTTGATACTGCTACTGGTGCAGCTGCTCAATTAGCCGCAATTAATTCAGCTGCTTCATCTCAAAATTGGGCTGGAATTACAGTAGCTACATTGACTGGCGCTGGTGTAACATTCAAAGCTGGATACACTGTTACAGCTGCGGATTTTGCAGCAATTAAGACACGCTTACAAAACGAGATTGCTGTTGATGCTGACGGTAAGTTTAACCTAACTGAGCTTCAAAATATTATTGATCTTGAACTAGCTGACGAATATGCAGCAGTAGATACAGCAGCGGCAGTGCAAGCTGTTAATGCTATTCAAGGTAAAGAAGAAGTTGATGCAGCTTTGAGAAATCCTGCATTAGGATTAAATCTCACTAAATATTCAGCTCTAAATACTGCTCAACGTGAAGACTTTGTTGCGGATTTCTTCCCACGTGGCACTGCAGAATTACCTAACTTTGCTAACGCTGCAGGCATTCAAGCTTGGTTAGATGCAGAAGTACCGAACGCAGCTGTTAAAGAAATCGTTTGGGCTGCTGGCGAAGGTAATTGGGATCAAGTAAAACTAAACATGTTCACAGCTGCTGGCATTACAGGAGTAACTGCAAGCAACTTTGATGCAGTTAAAGCTGCATTGGAAGCAGTAAGTTCTACTTTGGATGATGCAGCAAGCATCCAAGCTGTTGTAAATGGTGCTTCTTAATAAAACTAAACGAAACGTTACTCTATAAACTGATCCAATCAGTGAAATGAGTGGAAACGAATACCCCGTGTCTTGCCTTTTGGTAGTACACGGGGTTTCTTTCTAACTGCTATATTCCAATATACGGGTGAAATTCCTGTTCTTGTAAACAGTCAAAAGCAAGTGCCTAATCCTCCTGCATCCAGTGATGTGCTGAATACACAAAAGGGATGAAGTCAGGTGAAGTCGTACCCGGTGGTCCCGGGGCGGGGTTCTTTAAAAGATTTCTATGGTTAGGTAGACGAATCCATGTAGGCAGGGTAAGTTAGTGTATAGTGCGAAATAAGCTAGGAGCTCACTTTACATCCTTATAGTTGAAATGCTATAGTGGCGATCGAGAAATTGACTGTTAATCCGGTCGTTCTTACACCTGGATAGTGGAAACCTAAGGGAATCAAAAAGAGGGATGGAAATAGCGGAACGTTTGAAGTCTTACTGGAAGAGGTGTTTCAGCACCTATGAGACTAGTAAGATGGCAGCGGGTTCATAGTAGTGTTGATGGTTAGCCGTTCGGACTTGTATGGTAACATACGAGAAGGAGAAAACTAACTGGAGCGAAGGGACCCAGTCAGTGGTCGTTATTCATAAGCTTACTTTGCTTAATAATGCTTACCAATTTCATAGTAGGACCAATCATGCAATAGCGATTGGTCTCTCTTTTTGCCATTTATATAGGTATATTCACACGGTTAAATATTTACTATAAAAATGCAATTATATGTATGAAATGGTGCAAAAATGAATAACTACTGTTGATGGCACGCCGTATGCGGTGAAAGCCGCCTGTACGGTGTAGGCTCATTATAAGCCTGTCCATAGATATGATATGGATGGGGGAAGGTGAGAATAGCGTGATAAGTACAACAGTAGCATTTAATAATGCTATTAAGAGTGCAAGCCCTATCGCTGGTCCAATTACAATTAGTGGAGATATTCAAAATGGATCAGTGTTTGATCTTCAAAGTAAAACAATTACCAATTTAACAATTGATTTAACAGGACTAGTGAATGGTGAAAAAATTACTTTGCAAAATGGTTCTGTAACGAATCTAACAGTTATAGATAAATCAGGTGTTACATTGGTGAAAAAATCAGTTGCCATAAATAATGAAACAATTAAATAAAAATTCCCTGTAAAAATGGAGGAAGGGGAAAGCAAGCTTTCTCCCTTCCTCTTCATTATCCCATGATTGCTGAACTTTAAAAAGGAGGATAAATATTAATGAATAAACATAAAAGATGGGCAGGTTATGCAGTATTATCTACAGCAGCATTTGCAGCTACAGTAGGAACGCCAGCTATTGTAGCACATGCGGATGTATATTTCGCTGAGGGTACAAAGGTGACGGGTAATTTCATAATAACAAAACCAGTGGAGTTAACTACAAGTAACCCTGAGGCGTTGAGTGATGCAAAAGTTATCATTGATCCAGTAGATGCAGGTGCAGAAATTGATTTAAAAGCAGTGAAAATAACAAATATTGAAATTAGAGGATCAGTCAAGTTGAAAAGTGGAGCATTAGATGGTGCTAATATAGTTTTAAATCCATCTAATTCAGATGCTAAAATTGACTTAACAGGAACTAATGCTATGACTGTTGAGGTTAAAAGTCTAGTAAACGAGATTAAAGTTCCGAATGGAGCTGTAGTTACTGCACCGAAAGAAATTGCTGGAGAATTAGAGGGTAAAGTAAAAAATGCAAAAGGAGATAAAGTAGTTGTAAAAGAAGAAAGTGACCAAACTGTACCAACTGATGCAGTTAAAGTAGCATCAGCAAAATCAACAATTGAAGGATTAAATATCTCATGGAATACTGATGTAGCAACAACAGTAGTTTCTGCAAATATAGCTATCGAAAATGCGACATTACCGGAGGGTGTAACAGCAGTAGTAGCAGAGGGAACAGATTCAAATGCAGGCAAAGTAGTAATCACAATTACAAGTGGGACAGAGTCTGACACAATTGTGATATCAGCAGCAGTCCCAACAGAATCAATTGAAGCGGTAAATAACGCAAAAGATGTAACAAGCCTTAGAGGAGCGATAGCAACACATTGGAAAGCTTTAGGCATTTCGGAAGACATCAAAAATAACTTTATGTCATTACCAGAAGGCGCAGGCCGTCAACTAGCGGTGTATCAATTTGTAAAAGCAACTGGAACGTTTACAGATGCTAGTACACTTAAAGAAACCTTTGAATATGCAGTAAATCAAGAGTTTCATAAGTATGAATTTATCAAAGCTGTCGATGGTGCAAAAGATGTTAATGAAATGGA
>NZ_JBFEGM010000010.1:0-158790 GCF_047228845.1 Sporosarcina pasadenensis | reverse complement strand
GAAGTTAAGCTCTTCAGCGCCGATGGTAGTAGGGGGCTTCCCCCTGTGAGAGTAGGACGTCGCCGGGCAAAGGCCATTCCCTGTGGGGGATGGTTTTTTTATGTTTAACAATATAACCGAAGGTTAACTATCTGTCGTATCGGTTCCTGTCTCGAACATGGAAGTTAAGTTCTTCAGCGCCGATGGTAGTAAAGCGGCGTAGCCGCTTTGCGTAATTTACACCAACGGTGCAAATTACGCAGGGAACAGGCTTCCCCCTGTGAGAGTAGGACGTCGCCGGGCAAAGGCCATCCCCTGTGGGGGATGGTTTTTTTATGTTTAAATTAATTTTTAAATGTGCTCTAATTGTCATTAATTTTAAATGTGCTCTAATTGTCAAAGACATTTGGCGCGACTTGGCAAGTTTCAAGCCATGGTGTTTTCCGCGGTAATGGTGACCTATTTCGCGGAAGGATAATGTATTCCAAGATCATCTGATATGCGCGCCCAATCCTTTTGACAAATTAAAATAACGTCCACGTCCAAAGCAAGCCCACCCGCGCCCAAAGTGCCTCCCTTCACGCCCAAAGTAAGCCCTCCCGCGCCCAAAGTGTCCCCCTTCGCGGCCAAAGCAAGCCCACCCGCGCCCAAAGTGTCCCCCTTCGCGCCCAAAGCGCCACCATCTCGCCCAAAGAAATCCTTCCATAGTCCGTATTTCCACAAAAACCGCGTTTCTCCCGCTTAACCCGCCCTTCCTCAATAAAATTCCTGTTAATTACACTAAAATCCTCTAAATGTCCCATGGTTCCACAACAACAATTCCTTGTAATCCATTGCTTTGCACGATACGATGGAGGTCAACCTAGTATTGGGAGGTTTGATGAAGAATGAAAATGGTATTGATCATATTTGTCATTAACATTGTATATGTATCTTTCTTTACGATCCGGATGATTCTAACTTTGAAGGGCTATCGTTATTCTGCTGCCTTCGTGAGTATGATTGAGATTGTCATTTATATTGTAGGTCTCGGATTGGTATTGGATAATCTGAATGAAATACAAAATATAATTGCGTATGCGTTAGGATACGGCAGTGGAGTCATTATCGGGACGAAAATCGAGGAGAAGATGGCGCTCGGTTATATTACGGTGAATGTCATTACGGCTGGCATCGATTATGAGATGCCGAGGCTGTTGCGGGAAAAAGGCTATGGGGTGACGGATTGGTCTGCGCACGGCTTGGAAGGGAGTCGTTCAGCGATGCAGATTTTGACGCCCCGTAAAGATGAATTGAAGTTGTATGAGACGATCAAACAGATTGATCCGAAGGCTTTTATTGTTGCGTATGAGCCGAAGACGATTCACGGCGGATTTTGGGTGAAGACTGTTAGGAGAGGAAATTTGTTCAAATGAGTGCGAAGAAGAAAACGGTATGGTTTGAAGTTGAAGAAGGCGAGTCAATTGAGGAGTGCTTGGACCGATTGGCTGCGGCAGGTTATCGTGTAGCGGGCCGAATGGAGGAGCCGGTCTTCATTGAGAAAAATGGCGAATATGTCCCAATTCGTCAGCTCATTAAGTTTAAAGGGATTCTAGATGAATAAAACAACCTATTATACGAACGATGGACATGTGTGATTGTTCATTGTTCGTATTTTTTATTGACGTATTCGAATTCAGTTGTTACACTGATTGTAGTTAGATAACCCACATATATGCTGAAGGATTGGCTTCAGCGTTTCTACCAGGACACCGTAAATGTCCGGACTATGCGGGAAAGCGATTTTTAGGATTCAGCGAAGGGTGTGCCATATCTAATGGATACGTTCATCTTAACGCTTATTGAATATCCTTGAATGAACTGCTTTCCATGCATTTGGAAGGCGGCTTATTCAAGGGTTTTTTTATTGCAAAAGTAAGTAAGGAAAATTCTTAAGTAGTCTACAAAAGGAGCGATTGTCTATGGGACCGAAAGTCGGCGTGATCATGGGGAGTAAAAGTGATTGGGAAACGATGAAGCATACTTGCGACATATTGGACGAGTTGGGTGTTGCCTATGAAAAGAAGGTTGTTTCAGCGCACCGTACACCGGATTTCATGTTTGAGTATGCGGAACAGGCCCAGGACCGTGGGATTGAAGTGATTGTAGCCGGTGCAGGAGGCGCTGCCCATCTTCCCGGGATGGTGGCTGCGAAGACTCTATTGCCGGTCATCGGCGTTCCGGTTCAATCGAAGGCGTTGAATGGAATGGATTCATTGCTTTCAATCGTCCAGATGCCTGGAGGAGTTCCAGTCGCGACGGTGTCGATCGGCAAAGCTGGCGCTACGAATGCCGGATTGCTCGCTGCCCAGTTTTTAGCCGTCCACGATTCTACGTTGCGCAGCCGTCTCAAAGAACGTCGGGAACAAATGCGGGATGCGGCATTGGAAAGCAGTGGTGAGTTGCAATGAAGACAATTTTACCTGGACAGACGATTGGAATTATCGGCGGAGGGCAGCTAGGCCGGATGATGGGTCTTGCCGCAAAGGAAGCCGGATTCAAAATTGCGGTGCTCGATCCGACGATGGATTCGCCGTGCGGCCAGATTGCGGATATTCGCATCGTCGCTCCGTATGACGATGAGGCGGCACTCGAAGAGCTTGGGGAAGTGAGTGATGTCATCACGTACGAATTTGAAAACATCGATTTCGAAGGCCTCGAGAGACTCAGCCAAATCGCTTATGTCCCTCAAGGTGCCGAACTTGTACGGATCACTCAAAATCGGATTGCGGAAAAAGCGGAAATCAAAGCATCCGGTGCGCCGGTCGCAAACTATGTCGTTGCCGCGTCATTCAGTGAATTAATAAAGGAAATCGATAAGGTCGGCTTCCCATGTATCGTGAAAACTGCTTACGGCGGTTATGACGGTAAAGGGCAAGTGAAGCTTGAGTCGGCAAACGACCTCGAGCTAGCGGAATCGCTCTTCGCCCATTCAGCTTGCATTGCGGAAGCGTTCGTCCCTTTCAAGACGGAAATATCCGTCATCATCCAGCGTAATCCGGCGGGGGAGTCCTATTGCCTTCCGATTGCCGAAAATATTCACAAGAATCATATATTGCATGAATCAATCGTTCCAGCAAGAGTTGCGGATGCAGTCGTCGAGAAGGCGGAAGATGCGGCGAAAAGAATTGCAGATCATCTACAACTAGTCGGGACGCTTGCCGTTGAAATGTTCGTGCTGGAAAACGATGAAATTGTCATTAATGAGCTTGCCCCACGCCCGCATAATTCAGGTCACTACTCGATCGAGGCGTGCAACGTATCCCAGTTCCATCAGCATATCCGTGCGGTGTGCGGCTGGCCGCTGCGCAAGCCGAAGCTATGGGCACCATCGATTATGGTGAACGTGCTAGGGGAGCATGTCGTGCCTTTGAAGAAAGTGGTTATGAACTATCCTGATTGGTCGATCCATTTGTACGGGAAGGCCGAAGCGAAAGAAAAACGGAAAATGGGACATGTGACGATCATGACCGAAGATATAGAGAAGACATTGGAAGAAATCGATTCGACAGGCATCTGGTCTTGAAATTTGCAGCACCAATTCGATGACAAACTAACATCCATTCGGGAGGAAATTGACATGACAAAAGTGAACGTTTACGTAACATTACGCGAAAGTGTTGTTGATCCACAAGGAATTGCTGCACAGGAGGCCCTTCAAACATTGGGGTTCAATGAAGTCGAAAGCGTCCGCATCGGAAAGCTAATCGAGCTTGAGCTGTCAGGAACGGACAGTGAAATTGAAGCGCGTGTGAAAGAAATGTGCGATAAGCTTCTTGTCAATAAAGTGATCGAGGACTACAGCTTTGAAATCGGGGAGGTTGCGGGCAAATGAGGTTCGCTATTTTAAGTTTCCCCGGGTCCAGCTGTGACGTGGATATGTATCATGCCCTCTTGGATATCGTTGGAGTCGGTGCCGAAATCGTCAGCCATATGGATGCCGACTTACACAATTACGATGCTGTCGTCATTCCGACAGGAGCTTCCTACGGCGATTACTTACGCCCGGGCGCTCTTGCACAAAGCTCCAAATCGATTGACAGTTTGAAGGCATTCGCAGATTCCGGCAAGCCAGTGCTCGGCGTTGGTAACGGATTTCAAATCCTCGTTGAAGCCGGAATCCTTCCAGGCGCATTCTTGCGGAATAAAGGATTGAAATTCAGAAGCGGCAATGCGAAGCTCACGGTTCAAAATTCAAAATCTACTTTTACAAGCATTTATGAGCAAGGGCAGCAAATTACGCTTCCATTTGCTCATGAGTACGGCAATTATTTTGTCGAGACGGAAACAGCAGCGCTATTGAAAGAGCAGAACCGCATCGTGTTTGCTTACAATGACGGTAATCTTGATGGCAGTGTGGACGCAATTGCAGGTGTTTTGAATGAACAAGGGAATGTTCTCGGCATGATGCCGCTCCCTGAACGCGCGGTAGAGGAAATCATCGGGGGAACGGACGGTTTGCCTTTATTCCGATCAATTTTGAAGAACTGGAGTGAGAAGAATGCCAACCATGCATGAACCAACAGCTCAGCAAATCAAAGATGAAAAATTGTATCGTCAAATGGGAATGACGGATGAGGAGTTCGATCGTGCAGTCGAGATGATCGGACGTCTTCCGAATTACACGGAGACAGGATTGTTTTCGGCCATGTGGTCGGAGCATTGTTCTTATAAAAGTTCGAAGCCGGTATTGCGCAAATTCCCTACGGAAGGCGCACGTGTGTTGCAAGGTCCAGGGGAAGGTGCTGGAATCGTCGATATCGGGGATAACCAGGCGGCTGTCTTCAAAATGGAATCGCATAACTCCCCATCTGCTATCGAGCCGTTCATCGGTGCAGCGACAGGAGCGGGCGGTATTATCCGCGATGTCTTTTCAATGGGAGCTCGTCCAGTGGCACTTGTAAACTCGATGCGTTTCGGTGATTTGACGGATGAGCGCGACCGTTATTTATTTGAACAAGCAGTTGCAGGGATTGCGAGCTACGGAAATACGATCGGTATTCCGACGGTTGCGGGAGAAGTCCAGTTCGATAATTGCTATTCGAAACGTCCGCTCGTTAATGCGATGGCTGTCGGATTGTTGAATCACGAGGATATCCAGAAAGGTCTTGCTTCCGGAGTCGGTAATACGGTCTTGTATGTCGGCGCGAAGACAGGCAGGGACGGAATCCACGGCGCGACGATGTCTTCATCTGAAGTTGCGGTCGATAAAGAGGAAGAGCTGCCAGTCATGCAAGCGGGAGATCCGTATCTTGAGAAGCTGCTCATGGAAGCTTGCCTTGAATTAGTGAAGTCGGATGCATTGATCGGCATTCAAGACATGGGTGCAGCAGGACTTACTTCATCTTCAGCGGAAATGGCTTCGAAAGCTGGCTATGGCGTTGAGTTGAACTTGGATCTCGTTCCACAGCGCGAAGAAGGTATGACTGCTTATGAAATGATGCTTTCCGAGTCACAGGAGCGGATGCTCGTTGTCGTGAAGCAAGGACGTGATCAGGAAATCATCGACTTGTGCAAGAAATACGAGCTAGAAGCAGTGGCGATTGGGAAAGTGACGGACGACAAAATGCTTCGGCTTACACATAAAGGTGAAGTTGTCGCGGAAATCTTGGCAGATATTCTTGCTGAAGACGCACCTGTCTACCATAAGAAATCGGAAGAGCCTGCTTACTTCAGAGAATTCCAGGCAATGGACAATGAGGAGCCGGCTGTCGAAGATTTGAAAGGGACATTGTCAGCGTTATTACAACGCCCGACAATTGCATCGAAAGAGTGGGTATACAGCCAATTCGATACGCAGGCGCGTACGAATACGGTTGTAGCGCCAGGTTCATCAGCCGGTGTCATCCGTGTCCGCGGCACGAATAAAGGCCTTGCGATGACAGCGGATTGCAACTCCCGTTATATTTACCTCGACCCGGAAACGGGCGGGAAGATTGCGGTTGCGGAAGCGGCTCGTAACTTGATCTGTTCAGGCGCGGAGCCGATTGCGGCAACGGATTGCCTGAACTTCGGAAGTCCGGACAAGCCGGAAGTGTTCTGGCAAATCGAGAAATCGGCAGATGGCATTGCAGAAGCTTGCCGTACATTGAATTCACCAATCATCGGCGGGAACGTCTCGATGTCGAATGAAGTGAACGGGGTTCCGGTCTATCCAACTCCGACGATGGGCTTGGTTGGCCTCATACATGATTTGTCACAAGTGACGACGACGTCATTCAAACAAGCAGGCGACGCAATCTACTTGATTGGCGAAGCGGCAACAGAATTTGGCGGCAGCGAGCTTCAGCAAATGATCCATGGCAAAATTTTCGGGAAAGCGCCTGCGATTGATCTTGAAGTGGAGGCATCCCGACAACAATCGCTCCTAAAAGCGATCCAAAGCAAGCTCGTCCAATCGGCGACTGATTTGTCGGAAGGCGGATTCGCTATTGCACTTTGCGAGAAGGCATTCGATTCGGAAGGCCTTGGAGCAGATGTGACTGTAAAGGGATCAGCGGTGACGGCATTGTTCAGTGAAACACAATCTCGATTCCTAGTAACGGTGAAAGAAGAGCATACGACAGCTTTTGAAGCGCTCGTACAAGATGCAGTGAAAATCGGCACTGTAACCGATCAAGATAAAATCGTCATTACTGGCGATAACGATACAGTTCTAATCGACGGAACGGTGGAAGAATTCCGGTCCGCTTGGAAAGGGGCAATCCCATGCTTGCTGAACTCAGAGGCCTGAACGAAGAATGCGGAGTGTTCGGCATTTGGGGGCATGAAGATGCGGCGCAGCTGAGCTATTACGGCTTGCATGCGTTGCAGCACCGCGGGCAGGAAGGCGCAGGGATTGTCACGAAGAACGGCAAAGGACTTCATGTCGTGAAAGGCGAAGGCCTTGTGAATGACGTGTTTTCCGGTGACGCATTGAAAGGTTTGACGGGACATGCGGCAATCGGCCAAGTCCGCTACACGACGGAGGAAGGTCGGGGCGCGGAAAACGTGCAGCCGCTCGTCTTCCGTTCGATGACGGGAAGTTTGGCAATTGCGCATAACGGCAATCTGGTCAATGCGAAGGATTTGAAGGAAAGTCTTGAAAAGCAGGGCAGCATTTTTCAAACGCCGTCCGATACCGAAGTGCTCGCTCATTTGATTAAACGGAGCAGCGGCGGTTCATTGACACAGCGGGACCGTGTGAAAAAGGCGTTGTCGATGTTGAGAGGCGCGTTCGCATTCGTCATCTTGACGGAGGAAGGTTTGCTCGTCGCGCAAGACCCGAATGGTTTACGTCCATTGTCTCTCGGGAAATTGGGAGATGCTTGGGTAGTTGCATCTGAAACGTGTGCTTTCGACTTGATCGGTGCGGAAACGATCCGGTCGGTAGAGCCTGGCGAATTGATCGTCATCAACGATAAAGGACTGCATTCCTACCAGTTCGCGGAAGCTGCGGACCGGGCGATCTGCTCGATGGAGTATGTCTATTTTTCGAGGCCGGATTCGGACATCGACGGCATTAATATCCATATGGCACGGAAACGGTGCGGTAAGCAGCTTGCAAGGGAAGTAAAGATTGAAGCGGATGTCGTGACAGGCGTTCCGGATTCGAGCATCTCAGCAGCAATCGGATTTTCGGAAGAGAGCGGTATCCCGTATGAATTAGGTTTGATTAAAAACCGTTATGTAGGCAGGACGTTCATCCAACCGACGCAGGCGATGCGCGAGAGAGGCGTGAAGATGAAGCTTTCCCCAGTGCATCAGGTAGTCGAAGGGAAGCGTGTCGTAATGGTGGACGATTCGATTGTCCGCGGGACGACTTCAAGACGGATCGTCAACATGTTGAAGGAAGCCGGTGCGAAAGAGGTACACGTCGTCATCGCGGCGCCTCCGCTCGTGAGTCCTTGCTTTTATGGCGTCGACATTAGTACGGATTCCGAATTGATCGCAACAGGGCGTTCAGTGGATGAAGTGCGGGAATTGATCGGCGCGGATACACTGACGTTCCTATCGGCGGAAGGAATGCTTGCGGCGATCGGCAGACCGTCTGAAATGAAAAACTGCGGACAATGTCTTGCGTGCTTCACAGGTGAATATCCGACGGAAATCTATGCGGATACAGTATTGCCGCACGAAAAAGAAATCGGGCGATAAGGAGGAGTTCCCATGTCAAAGGCGTATGAAAAAGCGGGAGTGAATATCGAGGCGGGCTATGAATCGGTCGAACGGATGAAGTCGCATGTTGCGCGGACAGTACGTAAAGGCGTCACTGGCGCATTCGGCGGTTTCGGAGGTATGTTCGATCTATCTGAGCTGAATTATAAAGAACCTGTACTCATTTCCGGCACGGATGGCGTTGGCACAAAATTGAAGTTAGCGTTTATGGCTGACAAACATGACACAATCGGCATCGACTGTGTCGCGATGTGTGTGAATGATATTGTTGCGCAAGGCGCAGAGCCGCTTTATTTCTTGGATTATATTGCACTTGGAAAAGCAGTTCCTGAAAAGGTCGAGGCAATTGTTAAAGGAATAGCCGACGGTTGCGTACAGTCTGGAGCAGCGCTAATCGGCGGAGAGACGGCTGAAATGCCTGGATTATATGATGTAGAGGAATATGATTTAGCCGGATTTGCGGTCGGTGCTTGTGAAAAGAGCAACGTCGTAACTGGAGAAAAAGTTGTCGAAGGGGATGTGCTTGTCGGTATCGCTTCAAGCGGCATCCACTCGAACGGTTTCTCGCTCGTCCGTCATATCGTTCTCGAAGAGCAAGGGTATAAGCTGGATGAGTATATCGCAGGGTTCGAAGAGCTTGGCAAGGTAGGAACAGCTTTGCTTGAACCGACGAAAATCTATGCGAAGCCTGTCATGCAAATTCATGAGGAGCTCGACGTCCATTCGATGGGGCATATTACGGGCGGCGGTTTTTATGAAAACCTCCCAAGGATGTTCAGTGAAGGATTCGGCGTTGAAGTCGACCTCGGCTCATGGCCTGTGCTGCCTGTCTTCAAAATGCTGAAAGTGAAAGGTGAACTTTTGGATAAAGACCTGTACAGCGTCTTCAATATGGGAATCGGGTTCGTCATTGCCCTTCCTGCGGAACAAGCGAAGCGCGCCATTCAAATTGCTGCGGAGCACGGTGAAGAAGCTTATGAAATCGGTCGTGTCGTGCGCGGATCGGGAGTCATTTTCAAAGGAAGCCATGATGGGAGTTTGGCAGAATGAAGGAAAAAGCAAGAATCGCGGTATTCGCTTCCGGCAGCGGCAGCAACTTCGAAGCGCTTGAACAAGCATGCCGTGAAGGCGAGTTGGATGCAGAAATCGTCCTCGTCATGACGGACAAGCCAGCATCGTTCGTCATTGAACGGGCAAGGCAGACGGACATTCGGGTCGTCGCTTTGGAACCGAAAGCCTTTCCATCGAAGGAAGCGTATGAGGAAGCGGTGCTCGGCATATTACGTGAAGAGGACGTTGAATGGATTGTGCTTGCGGGATATATGCGGCTAATCGGAACGACTTTATTAGCCGCCTATCCTTCTCGCATCGTCAATATTCATCCATCCTTGCTCCCTTCATTTCCGGGCAAGGATGCAATCGGGCAGGCAATCGCTCATGGCGTAAAAGTGACGGGGGTCACTGTCCATCTTGTTGATGAAGGAATGGACACGGGTCCAATCCTCGCGCAAGCGGCGGTTCCCGTCGTTGAAGGCGATGCGGAAAAGACTGCACAAGCAATACATGAAGTGGAACATGTCATTTATAAAGAAACATTGCAGAAGCTGATCTTAACTAACGGAGGGGTTCATTCGTGAAAAAACGCGCATTGCTCAGCGTCTCGGACAAAAACGGAATTTTGGAGTTCGCACAAGCGCTTGTGAAATTGGACTATGAAATTCTGTCAACCGGTGGGACAATGAAACATCTGAAAGAAAACGGCGTCGCGGTGACGGCGGTCGACGAAGTGACAGGCTTCCCTGAAATTATGGAAGGCCGCGTCAAGACACTCAACCCGATGATCCATGGCGGACTGCTTGCAAAGCAGGACGATTCGGCACATCAAGCGCAAATGGCAGAACACGGCATCCAGCCGATCCATATTGTCTGCGTGAACCTTTACCCTTTCAAAGAAACGATTTCGAAACCTGACGTTGCCATCAACGACGCAATCGAAAACATCGATATCGGCGGACCTGCAATGCTTCGTGCATCTGCGAAAAACCACGCCTACGTGACGGTCATTGTCGACGCGGCGGATTACGGCCAAGTGCTTGAAGAGTTGCAGACGGAAGGGCAGACGACACTTGAAACACGCCGTCGCCTTGCAGCGAAAGTTTTCCGCCATACAGCTGCGTATGACGCGCTCATCTCTGGATACTTGACTGATCTTGCAGATGAAGAATTCCCTGAGCAAGTGACGTTTACATATGAGTTGAAACAGCCGCTCCGCTACGGCGAAAATCCACATCAGAAAGCGGCGTTCTACAGCCGTCCGCTCGGTTCGGATTTCTCGATTGCGAACGCGGAGCAATTGCACGGGAAAGAGCTTTCCTATAACAATATCCAAGATGCAAACGCAGCGATTCAAATCGTCAAGGAATTCAACCAACCGGCTGCAGTGGCAGTGAAGCATATGAACCCTTGCGGCGTCGGTACTGGCGAGACAATTGCGGAGGCGTTCAATAAAGCATACGAGGCTGACCCGGTTTCCATCTTTGGAGGCATCATCGCCTTGAACCGTGAAGTGGATGCAGAAACGGCGGAGAAGCTTTCGGGAATCTTCCTCGAAATCGTCATCGCGCCGTCGTTTACGGAAGAAGCGATCGCTTCATTGACGAAGAAGAAAAATATCCGACTGTTGACGATTCCGTTTGGTCAACAAAAAAAGGACAGTTGGAACACGGTGTCTGTTGAAGGTGGCCTTCTTCTTCAACAGCCTGACACATTCGGATACGAAGATGCCGACATCCGTGTTGCAACGGACCGGGAGCCGACAGAGGCGGAATGGGAAGCGCTCAAACTCGGCTGGGCAGTCGTGAAGCATGTGAAATCGAACGCAATCGTCGTTGCGGATTCGCATATGACGCTCGGTGTCGGAGCAGGGCAAATGAACCGAGTCGGAGCTGCTGCGATTGCATTGACACAAGCAGGCGAACGAGCAAATGGTGCGGCAATGGCTTCTGACGCATTCTTCCCGATGGACGATACCGTGGAAGCTGCAGCGAAAGCGGGCATTACGGCAATCATCCAGCCTGGGGGATCCGTAAAGGACGAGGATTCCATCAAGAAGGCGAATGAATACGGAATTGCAATGGTATTCACAGGCGTACGTCATTTCAAACATTGATCGAAGGAGAAGATACAGATGAAAGTACTCGTGATCGGCAGTGGTGGCCGGGAGCATGCGATTGCACGGCAGTTCAACGATTCACCGTCCATTTCAAAAGTGTATGTCGCCCCCGGGAACGACGGAATGAGAAACGATGCGGAATGTATCGGGATTGATGCGACTGATTTCGATGCGCTCGCTTCATTCGCTATCGAACAAGGGATTGACTTGACATTTGTAGGTCCTGAGCAACCATTAGCCGAAGGAATCGTCGATTTTTTCTCTGACAAAGGTTTGAGGATCTTTGGACCAACGAAGGCTGCTGCTCAAATCGAAGGCAGTAAGTCATTCGCAAAAGACTTGATGAGTAAATACGCAATCCCTACGGCTTCTTATGGCACGTTCACGGACGCGGAGGAAGCGAAGGCATTCATTCGACAGCAAGGAGCACCGATCGTTGTGAAAGCGGACGGGCTTGCAGCAGGAAAAGGTGTCATCGTCGCGATGACTATTGAAGAGGCGCTTCATGCGGTTGACGACATGATCGGCAATCAACGGTTCGGCGAATCTTCTTCCCGCGTCGTCATCGAGGAATTCCTTGACGGGGAAGAGTTCTCGTATATGTCGTTTGTGCATGACGGTCAAATTTATCCGATGGTCATCGCGCAAGACCATAAGCGGGCGTATGACGGCGATAGAGGGCCGAACACAGGCGGGATGGGCGCCTACTCCCCGGTTCCGCATATTCCGGAACACGTTATCAAAGAAGCGTACGAGAAAGTCGTCGTTCCGACAGTCCAAGCAATGACTGACGAAGGGACGCCGTTTACTGGTATCCTGTATGCAGGACTTATTTTGACAAATGAAGGACCGAAAGTGATCGAATTCAACGCTCGCTTCGGGGATCCGGAAACACAAGTTGTCCTACCTCGGATGCAATCCGATTTCGGGGAATTCATGATGGCGCTTATGGATAAGAAGCCATATGAATTGAAGTGGCACGAAGATGCAATGTTCGGCGTTGTCATCGCATCGGACCGCTATCCGGGGGACGTTGTGAAAGGGGCAAAATTGCCTGATCTCAATCAGTTGGTAGGGCTCGATGTATTCCATGCAGGCACAAAGGCAGAAGGAGATCACTTCATCGGCAACGGCGGCAGAGTATTGCTCGCTGCGGCGAAAGCAAAAACGTTGGAAGTGGCAAAGACTCAAGTATACAACAAGCTGAATCAAGCCGAATGGAATGGGTTTTTCTACCGGACGGATATCGGCTGGCGGGCATTCCAAGGCAAATAAGTACAGACCACACATCTACTTGTGTGGTCTGTTTTCATTCTACCGCTCCGGTGCTTTTCAGTTTTATATTCACTTTTACATTAAATTTGATTTCTGGATAAATACGATCCCATTCATCCATGATATCCTTTCGCGATAATCTCGTCGCCCGATAACGGAGCCCGAAACCAAATGGGTCGACATTGTTTTCTTGAAGGTGTGTCAACAGGTCAGTAATTGTCTTTTCGATATTTTTTGCCGCAATTTTATCGTATTTTTTCAAATGCTTATTGTCCAGACGCTTATTGGATTCGCCAACGAAACCGATCATCGTAACATTCATATCGACTCGCGGACCGCCATCATTAACGATTATTTTATAATTCATTCTGATTTCATTAAAACCCAATACTACGACAAGATCATCTTCTTCAATTTTATAACTGAATCCGTAAGCTTTATGCACGAGGGAATTGAAATACTTTGTTTCCTCTGGTGTCAATTCCAAATTTTGTTCTTTGTTTTTGAGGACGATTGATTTGTTAATCTTATATTCCTTGTTTTCTTCGTCAATCCCAATAATCGGCATAATTGTATCAATCCCTTTACCTAGTACCTCTCGCCTGAACTCATACAAAAATGTTGTTGTGACGAAAGGGCTCTCCGTTCCTGTGTTATCAAAATAGTTATACAAAGCAATTGATGCAGCAGATTCAATATCCGGTTCATAGGAGATGATCTCTTCGGCAGTCTTATCGGCTACAGCGACATAGGAAATCATTTGGATATCCCCACGCCGCGTGAAGAAATCCATGAACGTTTCTATATCTTTGTTTAGCAAATCTTTGTGTAGAATAATAATACGGTTATGCCCGAGGTCCAATACTTTATCGACACGTGTTTCCAAGTCATGGATTGCTACTGCTACGGAGTCGGCATCATGGGTTAAATAGGAATAGGTCGGAGCAGATTCTTGTTTGACGTTACCGATCGGTTTTGCTAACTTCAATGTCACCCTGAATCCGTTACTCACTTTTTCTGAAGGATCAATGCCGATTGCAACGACAAATATCCTTTTGTCGATGTCTTTGAATGCGCATCCCGATTCAAGGAGCATTGCGAGAAAAATGACTGCGGCGAGACATCCTTTCATCATTTTTTGTTTGCCCGCCATTTGGATGCAGCACCTTTCTTCGCGAATAATAAACAACCGACCAGCAGAATTAGCAAGACTGGCACGACAACGTCATCATACATTTTGACAATTCCAAAAAGGCCATTCGTTGTAAGCCGTTTCGTCATGATCATAGCAACAATCCAAAAGATGACGATGAATAGAGGTGTAGTCAAATTGACCGATTTCAATGTAAACCGTTTAAAATAAATAACGCTTGAAAGCAATTGCATTGAAATATGCCAATGCATGACCATACTAACGACGCCGAGCGCCAAAAAGGCACCGATAAAAATGAAAACAATCCTTTCAATGACTCCGTATTTCATGCGCATGGAATCACTTGTCATGATCCAAGGAAACAGAGAGTTTTTAAGAGCATCGAAACCTCCAAAGCCGATTGGAAGTAAATACGTGGTTGCAAGGACAAACGTGAAAATAGCCGTAAGAAGAACCATTCCTTTAGCTGACGGCTTTTTCAGGTTTGTAAATACACGATTGAAAATAACTAAATTTGCAGTCCCTACGACGATAAAGAGCGAAGACGTAAAAGCACTATAATCCGGCAGGTGATTCACATGCGTGAGAGCAACGCGTATATAATCCCAACCAAGCGTAGGGTCACTATATCCTTTTATTTGTACGAATATGATAAAAGGGACAACGAGAATAAAAATGATTTCACCCATATATAAAATATTTTTTGTCATCATCAAAACTCCATACGTGACGACAATGGCAAACGTCAACACAACAATATAGATTGACGTTTCAGGCGTTAAAAATCGAATGATGATAAACGTGTATATGATCAATGTGAAAAGGCCTGCGAAATACCACGTAACCGCCATAAATAGAAGAACTGGGGTTGCAACCCATTTAGGGGCGGTCGCTCGCAAAATTTCAGGCAAGCCTTGTCCAGGAAAACGGCTAAATAGATTTACGAGTAAATAAGTCAACGCAACTCCGACAATTATTACGAGAACTAATGAGAGAATTGTACCGCTATCACTTCCTAATATGAGGAGCCTCGGTGTTATGGATACCATATTTGTCAGCATATTTATGAGGATTAAATAGAGTAGGAAACGGTTCATCTCTTGTTCATCCCCAATTCACTATTCTTACCCTTCCATGGAATCCGCATATACGGTTCACCTAAGCTATCCTTGTTCGCCAAAAACATAATCATTCCGATGAAACCGAGCAACAATCCGACCAATCCGAAAAGTGTCGTGTAAATAATTAATAGAAACCTTACAACACGAACCGCAAAGCTCATTTCATTAATGGGAATGACGAATGTGGAAATGGCGACAGCTGAAATGATGATGACCATAATTGTTGAAGTGAGTGCTGCTTCCGTCGCTGCCGTCCCTAATATGAGCCCGCCGACAGTCGTTGCAGTCCCGCTGACCGCTTTCGGCAAGCGCATGCTAGCCTCCGTCAATAATTCCATGAAAAAGACCATGAAAATAACTTCGATAAATGAAGGGTAGGGCACACCGATCCTACTTCCTGCAACGGTAAGAGCCAGTTCGATTCTTAGGATTTCCGGGTTATATGATGTCATCGCAACATATAAACTCGGAAGTATAATACATGTGATCAAACCTAAATACCTCAGCATTATCGTAAACCCTGAAATGGCAGAGATGTGGTAATTGTCTTCCATCGATGACATGAAATCGAAGAAGACAATAGGCGCAACGATGACATTCGGGCTGCCGTCTATTGCAATAATGACTTTGCCGGCTACCAAATTATAGACGATGCGATCAGGACGTTCTGTTACCATCGTCGTAGGGAAGAAGGTGAATTTACTTCTATTAAGGAAATGTTGGAGTTCTCCCCCTGATTGGAATAGGGGCGTGTTGAGATTGCCAAGCTGCTCTTTTATTTTTTTCAAAACTTTTGGATTGACACTGTCACCATCATAAATTAAAGCGACGGCGGTATTGGTGACATCATCGGTAACGAAATCCTCAACTTTTAAAGTCGCTTTATGATACCGTTGCCTAATTAGGTTGATTGTCGTTTCAATATCCTCGCTTAAACCTAACTGCGGTCCATGGATCGTCGGTTCCATTGTCGTTTCCTGTACTGCATTGTTCTTAACGGTCCTGAGATCGAGTAGATACAATTGATCCCCAACGGCAACTACTACAGATCCGGAGCTAATACTAATAAGCAGTTTGTTTTTATCGGGTACTTCTGTTTGATTCGGCAATGATTTGATATAGGAAGCAAAATCTTCTTCGGACGCCATTTCAAAGAACGGTCTAATGACAGTCTGTTGTAGCTTATCTCCATCCACAACTGATTTCACATAGAATAGGAATGCGTAGTTGTCTTGCATTTGGAGAGGCGTTTGAATGATATCGCTCGACGGACTAAATTGTTTCGACAGTTCATCGTATAAAGGAGGGGCTTGTTCTTTACTCATATGACAACACTCCCTTCAAGTGAAGGTGAAAAAAAGTTTGTCCTTAGCGTTCCCGCAATAGCTAAAATAATACATAGATGGCCACTCGTTCCAAGGCGACTGAAATTTCATTCAAATGATGCAAACCCTCTATATTTCAAATGGATGCTATGCTACGATAAAATAATAAATAGAAAAATCTTCAAAAGGGGTTTATTGAAATGTGGGAACAACATGAAATTCAGCAACAGATCGGGGTCATCAACGGGAAAATAGCGCCGGATCTCATCATACAAAATGCAACGTATCTCCATTCCATCTTCAAAAAGTGGGTGACGGGCAATATTTGGATCAAAGGCGATCGGATCGTCTATGTGGGCGGAAGAATGCCGGCTATGACGGAAGGCGCGGAAATCGTCGATGCGACTGACAAAAAGATCGTACCGGGCTACATCGAGGCGCATGTCCACCCGTTCCAGCTATACAATCCTGAAACATTCGCTGACTATGCGGGCAAGCTTGGAACGACGACATTCCTATCGGATAACTTGACGTTCTTCCTGCTTCTCGGAAATGAAAGGGCATTTAAACTGATCGACCAATTGAATGAGCTGCCATTTTCATTTTATTGGTGGGCTAGGTTTGATTCCCAAACGGTCTTGCAAAATGAGCAGGAAGTTTTCAATTTAGATGCGATTGGTGAATGGCTGAAGCGCAAAGACGTCCTGATGGGCGGAGAGCTGACAGGATGGCCGCGCCTCATGAACGGCGATCCGGATTTGACGGCGGCTGTCGCCCGTGCGAAACAAGAAGGGAAAAAGATTGAAGGCCATTTCCCGGGCGCTTCCGAGCGGACGCTTGCAAGGATGAAGCTGCTAGGGGTGGATGGCGATCATGAAGCGATGACGACCGAAGAAGTGGAAACACGCTTATTGCAAGGATATGCCGTGACACTTCGCCATTCATCGATCCGTCCTGATTTGCCGGATTTATTGAAAGGTGTACTCGACAAAGAGTTGGACGTATTCGACCATCTTATGATGACGACGGACGGCTCGACGCCTTCTTTCCATATCGATGGTGTCATGGACAAATGCATTCAAGTGGCGCTCGATGCGGGAGTAGAGCCGATCGACGCGTATTTGATGGCATCTTATAATGTTGCGCGCTACTACGGAGTCGATGATAAGCATGGTATCATTGCGACAGGAAGATACGCGACGCTCAATTTCCTCGAGAGAGAAACAAATCCTGTGCCGTCGGATGTCCTGTCGAAAGGCAAATGGCTGAAACGTGAAAACGCGTCGACAGCACGATTCAAGCAAGTCGATTGGTCGCTTGTTCCGGACTTCGACCCGGACTTCGATTTGGATGAAAAGGAGTTTGATTTCAAAGATGCAGTTGGCATTGAAATGGTGAATGACGTCATTACGAAGCCGTATGAAGTGACGCTTGACGCATCTATGGACAAGCTTTCATATGAGCATGATGAAAGCTTCCTCATGCTTATCGACAGAAATGGAAAATGGCGGGTAAATACGTTCATTAAAGGTTTTGCAGATCGAGTTCAAGGTTTTGCATCCTCCTATTCCAACACAGGCGATATCATTCTCATCGGGAAGGACAAAAAGGCGATGCTTCTCGCCTTCCGGGAAATGAAGAGGCTGAAGGGCGGCATGGTGCTCATTGAAGATGGGGGAGTTGCCGCATCCATACCGCTTCCAATCGGCGGGGGGCTATCGGCGGAGCATATGGATGTTTTGATTGAACAGGAGAGCGCTCTTAAAAGAGCGTTGGCGGAACGGGGATACAAGTATGGCGATGCGGTCTATACATTCCTCTTTCTGCAGTCGACCCATTTGCCATACATACGGGCGACACAAGTTGGGCTTTATCAAGTAATGAAAAATGAAGTAATCATTCCGGCGACGGAAAGATAGGAGGAACGAATGAAAGGGAAAAAGAGAGGATGGCTGCTAGCCTTAGCCATCATGTTGCTGTTGCTGTCAGCGTGTTCAAAAAAAGAGAAAGCCGGCGCGGAAGAGATTGTACCGGAGCCGGAAGAGATAGAAGAAATCGAAGTTGAAGAGCCCGTAGAAGAGCCTGAGGAAGGGGGAGCGCTCCTTTACCGGGCGCCGTTCACCGGCGTGTCGACCGAGGAGGAGAACTGGGCAAGGCCTGTACTCGCCACAATCAACAACCACCCACATGCAAGGCCGCAATCAGGGATCAGTCAGGCGGATATTGTCTATGAATTCATGGCGGAAGGGAATGTCACGAGGTTTTTAGCGTTGTTCCAGAGTGAGCTGCCGGAGACGGTCGGCCCGATCCGAAGCGCGCGTGACTATTTTATTCATCTTTCAAAAGGGATGGATGCATTTTACGTAGCGCACGGCTATAGCCCTGATGCGCAGAAGCTGTTGGCGAACAGATATGTCGACAATGTGAATGGCATGCAATATGACGGAACTTTATTCAAACGATCCACTGATCGTAAAGCTCCCCATAATTCGTATATAACCGGTGAGAACATAATGGCTGCGATGGAGAAGGTCGGTGCATCCGACGAAATCGCGAAGGTTCCTCCATTTACTTTCCATGAATCGGTTGAGGATGCTAAAATAGAGGATAGCGCATCGATGATCGTCGTCCGTTTCAGCTCAAACAAAGATTTCATCAACACGTTTTCCTATGATCCGGGAACGGATACGTACAATCGGATGGTGAATGGAATCCTTACGATGGATAAAGCGAATGGAGAACAAGTCGGACTGTCCAACCTCATCGTCATGGAAGCGAACCACCGTACGATCGACAGCGTCGGAAGACAATCTGTCGATATTGAAAGCGGTGGAAAGGCAATTTTGTTCCAAGCGGGCTCTGTGAAAGAGCTGGAGTGGAAAAATGTCGATGGATTCCTCGTACCGATGGAAAATGGAGCTCCCGCAAAATTGGTTCCCGGCAAAACGTGGATTCATATCATTCCTACGAATTCCGGGATTTCAAAGTCTGTAACATACACACCTTAATACAGTGCTGAAAGAAAGAGGGGGAACTATGCAAATCGATAAAATCCGAAGTGAACAAACGGATCAGCTGTTCAAAGCCATTTTGGAATTAAAGGACTTGGAAGAATGCTATATGTTCTTCGATGACCTTGCGACGATGAGCGAGCTGCAATCGTTGGCTCAGCGTTTGGAAGTCGCGCATGCATTGAGGCAGAAAAAAACATATGACCGGATTCAAAATGAAACCGGCGCGAGCACTGCGACAATTTCAAGAGTAAGACGTTGTGTCGATTACGGATCCGGCGGCTACAACACCGTGTTGGACCGCCTCTATCCGGAGCTTGCTAATAATAATGAAAAGAAGTGATCGGGCGGAGAATCATCTGCCCGGTTCAGCCTGTTGACAAACGCTCGCATCCGTTGTTGCTCGTGTCGCTCGTCCGCTCATGAACTTTAGTTCTATTCGCGTCTTCGCTCCACTTCGCGCCTAGGCTGACAAGCGTTTTCAATCAGGCTGAGGAAATCCCTATATTATGGTTCAGTTCAACTAGATAGAGTGTAAACAAAGTCAAAAAACGACTTTGTTTACACTCTGGAACGGGCGGAGAAATCCGTCCGTTTTTTTGGTATACTGGTGAATAGCAGTCGCTCAAATAGTATCGAGCGCATTTAATAAGCAATCGATGAATTAGGTGGTAGACAAAATGGATTATAAAAATTGGCGCCACGCCTTTAAAGTGGACCCTGCAAAACAATTGACGGACGAAGAGCTCGAACAGCTTGCAGAATCAGGAACGGACGGCATTATTATCGGCGGCACGGATGGCGTAACTCTTGAAAACGTCCTCGACCTGTTGGCACGCATCAGACGGTACTCGGTGCCGGTGGCGCTTGAAGTGTCGACTGTTGAGTCGGTGTCGATGGGATTCGATTTTTATTTCATCCCGACGGTCCTGAATTCGACAGATGTTAAATGGGTGAACGGAACCCATCATGCCGCATTGAAGGAATACGGCCATATGATGGATTGGGATGAAGTCGTCGCGGAAGGCTATGTAATCGTCAACACTGATTGCAAAGCGGCGCATCTTACCGGCGTCAAGGAAGCTCCAGGTGAAGAGGATGTCATCGCCTATGCACGGATGGCGGAGCATCTGTTCAAGCTGCCGGTATTTTATTTGGAATATAGCGGAATGCTCGGGGATCCGGCCATTGTGAAGGCGGCCGCGCGTGTTCTTGACAATACACGGTTATTTTACGGCGGCGGAATCCGCAACGCGGAAGACGCAACAATGATGGCAAAGCTTGCGGATACAGTTATCGTCGGCAATATTATTTACGAAGATTTGAAAGCTGCCCTTTCAACGGTCGAAGCAGTGAAATCAGTATCCCATTGACATAGGTTTAGGTTATAATGAAGAACAAACGTTCTTTGAAAGGCGGTATGAAGTATGAAGGAAATCGCGCAAAATCTGCTTGTAGGCATGAATCCTGAACAAGCCCGCGCAGTGAAAAAGACGGAAGGGCCGCTGCTGATCATGGCAGGCGCAGGTTCCGGAAAGACGAGGGTGCTTACCCACCGGATCGCCTATTTGATCGTTGAAAAAGGCGTATACCCATCCAAAGTATTAGCGATTACATTTACGAACAAGGCAGCACGTGAAATGCGGGACAGAATCGACGGTCTGCTCGGACCAGGTACCGGCGAACGGATGTGGGTTTCGACATTCCACTCGATGTGCGTCCGCATCTTACGGAGGGATATCGACCGTATCGGAATTTCGAAAAACTTTACGATCCTCGATTCCTCCGACCAATTGACGGTCATTAAAAATGTGCTGAAAGAGCGCAATCTCGATCCGAAGCAGTACGATCCACGGTCAATGCTCGGGGCAATCAGCTCGGCGAAAAACGAATGCATCGACGCGGAAACGTATTCTGCGCAAATCAATCCGCATAATCCTTATGAAAAGACGATTGCAGGTATCTATGAAAGCTATACGAAAAAGCTAAGACAAAACCAATCGCTCGATTTTGACGACCTCATCATGATGACTCTCAAATTATTTGAACGCGTCCCTGAAGTCCTCGAGTTTTATCAAAATAAATTCCAATATATCCATGTCGATGAATATCAGGATACGAACAATGCACAATACCGCCTCGTTAAAATGCTCGCCGCGAAGTTCCGCAACCTTTGCGTCGTCGGCGATTCCGATCAATCGATCTACAGATGGCGCGGCGCGGACATTGGCAACATCCTTTCATTCGAAAAGGATTATAAAGATGCAACCGTCATATTACTCGAGCAAAATTACCGTTCGACAAAAACGATTTTGCAGGCGGCGAACGACGTCATCCAAAACAACCGGAGCCGCTATGACAAGAAGCTCCGTACGGAAAATGACGAGGGAGATTCGATCGTTGTGTATAAAGCGAACGATGAGAAGGATGAATCCCAGTTTATCGTTCAGCAAATCATCGAGCTGAAAGAACGCGAAAACTTGACGCTTGACCAGTTCGCGATTCTTTACCGCACGAACGCCCAATCCCGTGTCATCGAGGAATATCTCGTGAAATCCAATCTGGATTATACGATTGTCGGCGGCACGAAGTTCTATGACCGGAAAGAAATCAAAGACTTGCTCGCTTATTTGAGGCTCATAGCGAATAATGATGACGACTTGGCGTTGGCACGGGTCATCAACGAGCCGAAACGGAGCATCGGCGCGACCTCTTTCGAGAGGATGGCGCAATTCGCGATTGAAAATGAGCGGTCAGTTTTCGATGCATTGCAGGAAGTCCATTTCATGGGGCTGACAGCAAGAGCCGCGAACGAAGCGGTGAAGTTCAGGGATATGATCAACGGCTTCACGCAAATGCAAGAATACTTGTCCGTATCCGAGCTTGTGGAGCAAGTGTTGGAAAAGACGGGTTACCGTGACATGCTCTTACGCGAGAAAACGATTGAATCGGAAAGCAGGCTGGAAAACATCGAGGAATTCCTCTCCGTTACGGAAGCTTTCGAAAAGAGGGCTGAGGAAGAGGAAGGCGACCGTTCGCTCGTCGCGTTCCTGACAGACCTTGCTCTAATTGCCGATATCGATTCGTTGGATAAAGAAGAGAACCAATCGACGGAAAAAATCGTCCTAATGACAATGCATGCCGCAAAAGGACTCGAATTCCCGGTCGTATTCGTCATCGGCATGGAAGAGAACATCTTCCCGCACGCAAGGTCGATCGGTGACGACGAAGAAATGGAAGAAGAGCGCCGTCTTGCTTATGTGGCGATCACCCGTGCGGAGCGCAGGCTCTATTTGACGTGCGCATCGTACAGGACATTGTTCGGCCGCTCAAGTATTAATAATCCTTCCCGTTTCTTAAACGAGATTTCAGATGACATCATTGAAGTGACATCGAATCAACGTCAAGGATTTTCCTATGGCGGATTCGGATGGGAGAACAAACCTGTGCGACCAGCTGTGAAAAGGCCGGCTTATAATGCGAGCGGCGGAGAGAAGTTGGGCTGGAAGGCGGGCGACAAAGCGACCCACAAATCGTGGGGGACAGGCATGGTCGTGAGCGTCAAAGGGAAAGAAGACGATCTTGAGCTTGATATCGCCTTCCCGGAACCGGTCGGCATCAAGCGGCTCCTTGCCAAATTCGCACCGATAGAAAAAGCGTAGGGAGAGGAAAGAATGGATCGAAACATAGATCGAAAAGCAGTTGAAAAACGTGTACAGGAGCTCAATGATCTGCTCAAAGAGTATGGACATGCCTATTATGTGCTGGACCGGCCGATTGTGCCCGATTCCGTCTATGACAGCCTCATGCAGGAATTGCTCTCGATTGAGGCCGAAAATCCGGACTTGATCTACCCCGATTCACCTACACAGCGGGTTGGCGGGGAAATCCTCGAAAGCTTCAGCAAGGTAGTCCACGAATATCCGATGCTAAGCTTGTCGAACGCGTTCAATGAAGAAGACATCCGCGATTTCGACAGACGGGTGCAAGCGGGGACGGGAAAAGCCTCATATATTTGTGAACTGAAGATCGACGGGCTTGCCGTTTCATTGAAATATGAAAATGGGACGTTCGTCCAAGGTTCGACGCGAGGGGACGGAACGGTCGGTGAGGACAT
This sequence comes from Sporosarcina pasadenensis, assembly GCF_047228845.1. Lineage (NCBI taxonomy): Bacteria > Bacillati > Bacillota > Bacilli > Caryophanales > Caryophanaceae > Sporosarcina > Sporosarcina pasadenensis. The sequence goes on along the minus strand of NZ_JBFEGM010000010.1, from coordinate 135,441 downwards.
CACCGCGAATTTGAAGACGATCCGTACAATTCCGCTAAAGCTTTCCGAACCGGTTACAATCGAAGTCCGCGGGGAAGCGTACATGCCGAAGAAATCTTTCATGAGATTAAATGAAGCGCGGGATGAAAACGGGGAAGAGCCGTTTGCGAACCCACGGAATGCAGCAGCAGGATCACTCCGGCAGCTGGATCCGAAAATAGCCGCGAGCCGTAATCTTGCCGTATTCATTTATGGAATCGGCGGGGATGGCACGGCTTACGGACAGGATAGCCATTCCGATTCTCTCGATTATCTTGCGTCGATCGGCTTCGAGACGAATAAGAATAGCAAGCGGTGTAAAACGATCGAGGAAGTGCTCGAATATATAGAGTCTTGGCAGGAACGCAGACAGGACCTGGATTATGAAATCGACGGAATCGTCATTAAAGTGGACAGCTATGAAGATCAGGAGCAACTCGGCTTCACAGCGAAAAGTCCGCGTTGGGCGACTGCCTATAAATTCCCTGCGGAAGAAGTGCATACGAAGCTGCTCGACATTGAATTGAGCGTCGGCAGGACGGGGGTTGTCACACCGACTGCCATTTTGGAACCGGTCCGTGTTGCTGGAACGACGGTTGCAAGGGCTTCCCTCCATAATGAGGACCTCATCCGCGAAAAGGATATCCGGATCGGAGATGCAGTTGTCATCCGTAAGGCGGGGGATATCATTCCCGAAGTCGTCTCTGTATTGATCGAACAGCGACAAGGGGATGAAGAGCCGTATCATATGCCCGACAATTGCCCAGTTTGCGATTCTGAACTCGTCAGGATCGAAGGGGAAGTGGCGCTCCGTTGCGTCAATCCGCAATGCCCTGCACAGATGAAGGAAGCGCTCATCCATTTCGTTTCGCGGAATGCAATGAATATTGAAGGAATCGGCGAGCGTGTCGTCGATCAGTTGTATACATCCGGGCTTGTTCATGATGTGTCAGACCTTTACTGTTTGACGAAGGAACAGCTGTTGACGCTTGAGCGGATGGGAGAGAAGTCCGCAACGAATTTATTGACAGCCATTGAAGCATCCAAGGCCAACTCGTTGGAGAAGCTGCTGTTCGGCCTTGGCATCCGACATGTCGGAGAAAAGGCGGCACACATCTTGTCTGAGGAATTCGGAACAATGGATGAAATCGCAAAAGCGGATACAGAAAGACTAACATCTATACATGAAATCGGCGACAAAGTGGCAGATGCGGTCATTACGTTCTTCAACAATGAAGATGTGTTGGAAGTGATCGGCAAACTGAAGACGTACGGCGTCAATATGGATTACAAAGGAAGGACGCGCCAGGAGCTTCCGACTGAAGGTCCTTTCGCTGGGAAAACGATTGTGTTGACAGGCAAGCTATCGATACTGACGCGCAATGAAGCGAAAGAGCGGATCGAAGCGCTTGGCGGTAAAGTGAGCGGAAGCGTCAGCAAAAAGACGGATCTCGTCATTGCCGGGGAAGATGCCGGATCGAAGCTTGCGAAGGCGGAGGAACTCGGAATCACGGTATGGAACGAAACAGAGTTGGTCGACGCGCTCGGCGAAAAGGAGTAATTTTTAATGAAAAGGCTATTTGTATTATCCATCATCTCAGCCGTCCTTTTGTTGGGCGGCTGTCTACCGTCAATCGGGCCCGAAAAAGAGGAAGTCATCCAGGAAAATGAGGAACAAATCGAAGAAACCGTCATGATTCCCGATGTCCAATTGAATGACGATTTTTACAAGGTGCTCACCCCCCTCAAAAAAAGCGCTACCCGTGGTCTTGTCGTGAGCAATATATATACAAAATACGACATCCAGGAAGCTGAAGAAGGGCTGATCCGTTTATCCGCCCAGCATTTCGACACGAAAAACTATCTCTTCCAGGAAGGCCAGTATATTGACACAGCTACGGCGCGCGCATGGCTTTCCAGAAGCTCAACAAATAAAGAGGGCTTGAATCCACCTGAAGGTGAAGGGGAAGATGAAGAAGCGAACCCGATCTATTTGGCGCATATTATCGAGCAAAACTATTTGACGTTGACTGACGAGAAGAAAGTGCGTTTATCCGGAATATCAATCGGGCTTGCCTTGAATTCCGTCTATTATGAAAGAGGCGGGAAAGAGACGACGATATCTGACAAGGAACTTGAAAAGCAAGGCATCGCAATGGCGGACAAAATCGTCAGCAGGATGCGTGCGAAAGAGGGATTCCAAGATATTCCGATCGTAGTCGGCCTGTTTAAACAGGAAAAGAGGAATGCAATCGTCCCGGGCACGTATTTCGCAACTGCATTTGCCGACAAAGGAAAATCGACGCCGTCCGGATGGAAAGAAGTGAATGAGCGGTATGTATTGTTTCCCGCTCCTGCAGATATCGACAATTACCGTGAAATCAATACGACTTTCAGCAATTTCAAACAAGATATTGATGAATATTTCCCGAGCTTCGTCAATGTGATCGGGAAAGGTTTTTTCAAAGACAACCGTATGCAATCCATTTCTATCGACATACCGATTCAATTTTTTGGGAAGAGTGAAGTCATCGGTTTCACACAATTTTTGACTTCGCACATCATCAAGTATTTTCCGAATATCGATGTCGAAGTGAGCATCACTTCGGTGAACGGCCCCGAGGCGTTGATCGTCAAGGAAGCCGGGGACGATGAACCGTTTGTCCATATTTATGGATATTGAAGAAAGATGTCAAAAAGGCGACCGCGTCGATGCGCAATCGATGCGCAGTTGCTTTTCAACATACCTGTTAGGTGTTATGATTAGTCGTACAATTGCAATTGGGGAGGAAATCAAATGACGAAATTTACGACAGAAGATGTACAATACTTCGCGAATTTTGCAAGAATCGCCTTTTCGGATCAAGAGGCGGAGGAGTTTTCTGAAATCATTTCCGAACTTGTAGAATTTGGAGATGTATTGGAAGAAGTGGATACAACTAATGTTGAGCCGATGACTCATCCGTTGCAGCTTTTCAATGTGCTCCGAGAAGATGTCCCGCAAGACATCCTGGATCGGGACGAAATGTTGGCAAGCGTAAAAGAGCATGAAGACGGAATGATCAAAGTTCCAAATATCCTGTGATAACGGTTTTTAGGAGGAAGTAAGATGACGTTAATGAAAAAAACGGCAGCAGAACTTCAAGCACTTTTACATAACAGGGAAGTCTCTGTCAAAGAAGTGACCGAAGATTCATTCAAGCAGATTGCTGCATTGGATGGTCAAGTGCAAGCGTTCCTGGCGTTGACGGAAGAAGAGGCGTTAGCGAAAGCGGAACAGTTGGACAACGCACCGAAAGAAGGACGCGGACCGCTGTTCGGATTGCCGATCGGTATTAAAGACAATATCGTCACAAAAGGCACTGCTACAACTTGCGCAAGCAAAATGCTGGAGAATTTCGTTCCAGTCTATGACGCGACAGTCGTAGAAAAAGTGAATGAAGCCGGCATGATCAGCGTAGGTAAATTGAATATGGACGAGTTTGCCATGGGTTCCACAACTGAACGTTCGGCTTTCCGGACGACGCGCAATCCATGGAACTTGAACCGTGTACCTGGTGGTTCTTCGGGCGGTTCCGCAGCTGCAGTTGCAGCGGGCGAAGTTCCATTCTCATTAGGTACAGATACAGGAGGATCGGTTCGCCAGCCAGCTGCGTTCTGCGGAGTCGTCGGAATGAAGCCGACATACGGAAGAGTATCCCGAAGCGGTCTCGTCGCGTTTGCTTCCTCTTTGGATCAAATCGGCCCGATCACTCGGACAGTTGAGGATAATGCACTGTTATTGAACGCCATTTCAGGTGTCGATCATAGAGATTCCTCGTCTTCACCGCAGCAAGTACCTAATTTCCAAGCTGCTTTGACGGGCGATATTAAAGGATTGCGAATCGCCGTTCCAAAGGAATATTTAGGTGAAGGCATCGCAGAAGATGTAAAAGATAAGGTCCGCGCATCGTTGAAAGTGCTTGAATCACTAGGCGCAACTATAGGGGAAGTGACACTTCCACATTCCAAATATGCATCGCCGACATATTATGCGATTGCAACGGCAGAAGCTTCTTCCAACCTCGCGAGATTCGACGGAATTCGTTACGGATACCGCTCAGAGAATGCTAAAAATCTGGATGAGCTCTATACGCGTTCACGTGCGGAAGGGTTCGGAACAGAAGTGAAAAAACGTATTCTCTATGGCACATATGCACTAAGTGCAGATCAACATGAAGAGTTGTACGTTAAAGCGATGAAAGTCCGTACGCTTATCGCTCAAGACTTTGCATCCGTATTTGAAAATTACGATGTCATCGTCGGACCAACAAGTGCAACAACTGCATACGAAATCGGCGGTGTCGCGCAAAACCAATTAACATTGTATGCGAACGACGTTTTGACAGTGTCTGTTAACTTGGCTGGTATTCCTGCCATTTCAATTCCGTGCGGCTTTTCGAATGGAATGCCAGTCGGTCTCCAAATCATCGGGAAACATTTCGATGAAGCGATCATTTATAGAGTGGCACATGCATTTGAACAAGCGACCGATTTCCATAAAAGCACTCCATCTTTAGGGGAGGGTACTAACTAATGAACTTTGAAACGATTGTTGGACTTGAAGTCCACGTTGAATTAAAAACCGATACGAAAATCTTTTCACCGGCGCCATCCCATTACGGTGCAGAGCCGAATATGAATATCCATGTGTACGACTTGGCATACCCGGGAACATTGCCTACGTTGAACAAACGTGCAGTGGACTTCGGAATGAAAGCTTCACTCGCATTGAACTGTGAAGTGGCAAAGGTCATGAACTTCGACCGTAAGCACTATTTCTATCCGGATAACCCGAGCGCCTATCAAACTTCGCAGGACAAGCGTCCAGTTGGCCAAAACGGCTGGATTGAAATCGAAGTCGAAGGCAAAAAGAAGAAAATCCGCATCGAACGCGTCCATCTTGAAGAAGATGCAGGCAAATTGACGCATTCCGACAACGGTTATTCACTTGTCGACTTGAATAGACAAGGCACGCCGTTAATTGAAATCGTAACGGAAGCCGATATCCGCTCTCCGGAAGAGGCATATGCATTCCTTGAAAAGCTAAAAGCAATTATCCAATATACAGGTGTTTCTGATGTTCGTATGGAGGAAGGTTCGCTTCGTTGTGACGCTAACATTTCATTGCGCCCATTCGGTCAAAAGGAATTCGGAACGAAAACCGAATTGAAAAACTTGAACTCCTTCAACTTTGTTCGTAGAGGAATTGCGAATGAAGTCGAGCGCCAGGAGAAAATCCTTCTGTCAGGTGGAGAAATTCAGCAAGAAACACGCCGTTACGACGAAGCAACGGGTCAAACCGTGCTTATGCGTGTAAAAGGCAGCGCGAATGATTACCGTTTCATCAACGACCCGGACTTGCCGGAAATCCATATCGATCAAGAGTGGGTCGATCGGGTACGTGCCGAGATTCCGGAGTTACCAGATGCTCGTAAAGCAAGGTATGTCAATGAGCTCGACCTGCCGGAATATGACGCGCACGTCTTGACGTTGACGAAAGAGATGTCCGACTTCTTCGATGCAACAATTGCTGCTGGGGCAGATGCGAAACTCGCTTCCAACTGGTTGATGGGGGAAGTGTCCGCTTACTTGAATGCTGAACAGAAAGAGCTTCATGACACAGCGTTGACGCCGGAAGGACTATCGAGCATGATCAAATTGATTTCGGATGGCACGATTTCATCCAAAATCGCTAAGAAAGTGTTCAAAGAACTAATTGAAAACGGCGGAAATGCCGCAGACATCGTAAAAGAAAAAGGCCTCGTCCAAATTTCCGACGAAGGCACACTCCGCGCAATCGTGACGGAAGTGCTGGACGCGAACGAACAATCGATCGAGGACTACAAAAACGGCAAGGACCGCGCAGTCGGCTTCCTCGTCGGACAAGTGATGAAAGCGACAAAAGGACAAGCGAACCCGCCAATGGTGAATAAAATCCTCCTTGAGGAAATCAACAAGCGATAAGTCCAAACATGAATCGTCCTATACGGGTCTTGCGAAAGTCTCCCGTATAGGGCTTTTTAATTTGTTTCTACGTCCAGCTCCGGGCGCTAGCTGCTCGGGTCATAAGTCAAAGTTACTGCGTGGCAAAGAACGCCTCTCCGTACCTTTGCCTTATGCCTGTCGCAGCTGATCAAGCGCCCTCCGCTTTTGTTTGGCATCCTATTTGATTCGGACAACGAATAGCCTTACACTTAAGGAAAAGGTAATGTAAAAAGGAAGGTGTCGGAATGAAAACTGAAAAACAGTATTTTGATGAGGCGATTTCACTCGCGGACTACATGGATCGTATGGAGAAGCATAAAGAAAACAGCTTCGGCATTTACGAAAAGTTCGACGTGCCCCAAGACGACGCATTCATCGAAATAGCAAAAGCGAAAAAGCCCAATATACTAGTCATAACGGAAGATTGGTGCGGGGACGCGATGATGAACAATCCGATCCTGCGCCGAATTGCAGAAGCGGCGGACTTGGACGTGCGGACAGTCTATCGTGACGAAGATACCGATTTGATCGACAGGCACCTGACGAATGGCGGCCGTTCGATCCCGATTTACTTGCTTCTCGATAAAGATGGCGAAGTGCTGGCGAAATGGGGTCCTCGCGCCGCGGCGATCCAGGAAGATGTAATGGAGCGCCGTAAGCAGCTTCCAGCAAAAGACGCGCCAGATTTCGAAGAAAAGCAGCGGGAATTCATCGCTGAATTGATGAAGGAATATACGACTCAGCCCGAATTATGGCTCACCGTTTACGAAGACATCCGTAAAACATTCATGCCTGCATTGCAACAGACGAACTAATAAGCAGTTGCAGTCTGTAATACCAGCCGGCGCATGAACGATTTGGCGGATACGCAAAGCGTGCCAAGGAACTTTATAGCATGATGGATAGTCAAAGTAAGCGTCTATTCTTGGAACAGACGCAAGCTAGCGTTGCATTTTGTATGAATTGAGAGGGAACATGTATGAAGCGTGCAAGAATCATTTATAACCCGACAGCAGGACGTGAAATATTCCGGAAGCATCTCGCTGAAGTTCTGGAAAAGCTTGAGATAGCCGGCTATGAAACATCCGTACATGCGACCACAGGAGAGGGCGATGCGCAAGAAGCGGCGAAAAAAGCTGTGGAACGTGGCTTTGACGTCATCATCGCATCTGGCGGAGATGGAACATTGAACGAAGTCGTCGCCGGAGTCTCCCCTTTTGAAAAACGACCGACAATCGGACTCATTCCGACCGGGACGACGAACGACTTTGCTCGTGCGTTGCGTATCCCGCGGGATATTGAAGAAGCGATCGACATTATCGTCCGCGGAGAGACGATTCCGGTGGACGTCGGCCTCATGAACGACCGTCATTTCATCAATATCGCAGGCGGCGGAAGAATGACTGAGCTGACGTATGAAGTACCGAGCAAGCTGAAGACGGTTCTCGGCCAGCTCGCCTATTACTTGAAAGGGATCGAGATGCTCCCTTCCATTCATTCGAGTGAAGTGAAAATCGAGTACGACGATGAAGTGTTCGAAGGGGAAGTGATGCTCTTCCTCGTCGGCTTGACCAATTCCGTCGGCGGTCTGGAAAAATTGGCGCCGAACTCAAGCATTAACGATGGCAAATTCACGCTATTAGTATTGAAAAAATGTAATATGGCTGAATTCATCAGAATCGTCACGTTGGCACTGCGCGGAGAGCATTTGGATGACCCGCTCGTCATTTCCGCAAAGCCGAAAAAAGTGAAGATCACTTCATCTGAAGAAGTGCTTCTGAACTTGGACGGGGAATACGGCGGAACCCTTCCCGCCACTTTTGAAAACCGCTACCGTCATATCGAAATGTTCGCTCCGCTCGACCAATTGAGGGAGCAGGACCGGATCGACAATGAAAATGACAATGAAAATGACGATGAAAATGAAGAAGCTGCATTGGATTAAACATCCATGCAGCTTTTTATTTTTGACGAATTATAAGCTTCAATGAATCTCCCATGGCTTCCTAAAGAGGCCTTCTCAAATAATAAAATCTATCAGCTCGTCTTGTCCTGCAGCGAGCGCGGGCAAGTCATTCACTGGCATCCAGCGACAATGGAAAATCATGCCGTTATCTTTTCCGGTACTATTCACGCAAGTATCCCATTCATTTTCATCCTCACCGATATACGTGAGATGGAAGACATTCCGCTCATGAATGACATTTTTCCGATTTTCAGGAAAGTAATTCTTCTTATCCACTTTGCCATTCAACTGAAGCTGGTCGCGACGGATGCCGGTTTCTTCTTCAATTTCCCTGTAGAGCGCATCGATGAGAAGTTCGTCTTCTTCAATCGTTCCGCCTGGCACTTGCAAGCCTGCTTCCGGATTCCCTTCTTGCTCGAACACAAGGATTTTTCGTCCGGCATGATCATCCTTCGTAATATAAGCTAAAACTTTTCTTTTTATTTCCATTGTGCTCACCTCTCTTTAATCTCTTCATTATACATAACATTCTAAATTCTCTCAAGAGCAAAATTCCGGTTGAAAACATTTCACATTACTTGTGACAATCCTGTTATTTCGAACGTAAAAAGGGAAAAGTATAGAACAGTTATCTTATGATAGGGAAGAGAGATGAAATCCAAAGGCGGAGGAGGGCTCCCGTGTATAAGAAACAAGAGAAATGGCTCATGTGGCTTGTCTTTATCGTGGCGGGAATCATGTTGTTTTCCATTTTAGGAAGAATTTTTGGAAGTTAAGGAGGAAAAATAGATGGTAAATGAAGAAGCCGTATTTTATTCGCGTGTCTTGACGGAACTGACATTATCGTTCCATATCCTTTACGCGACAATCGGCGTCGGCGTCCCGCTCATGATCATGATTGCGCAATGGGTGGGAATACGGAAAAACGATGAACATTATATTTTGCTTGCCAGGCGGTGGGCGAGAGGATTTGTTATTACAGTGGCTGTCGGTGTCGTTACTGGGACGGCTATCGGCCTGCAATTGTCTTTGTTATGGCCGAATTTCATGGAGTTTGCAGGAAATGTCATCGCGCTTCCATTATTCATGGAAACGTTCGCTTTCTTTTTTGAAGCTATTTTCCTAGGGATTTATTTATATACGTGGGATCGATTCGAAAACCAGAAAAAGCATTTGCTGCTATTAGTGCCGGTTGCGATCGGCGCTTCGTTCTCAGCAGTTTTCATTACAATGGTGAATGCATTCATGAACGCTCCCCAAGGCTTCGATATTGTCGATGGGGAACTCGTTAACATCAACCCGATCATTGCGATGTTCAACCCGGCGATGCCGACCAAAGTAGCGCATGTCGTCATTACGGCGTATATGACGGCGGCATTCGTACTGGCAGCGATTGCGGCGTTCAGGTTGTTGAAAGGATCCAATCATATTTATCATAAGAAAGCCTTGCATCTGACAATGAAACTTGGACTTGTCTTTGCCATTGCAACCGCAGTGATAGGGGATTTCTCCGGTAAATATTTAGCAGAATACCAGCCTGAAAAACTGGCTGCGGCAGAGTGGCATTTTGAAACGCAGGAAAATGCGCCGCTCGTCTTGCTCGGCATAATGAAAGATGGGGAAGTGAAGTATGCAATAGAAGTCCCATTCGGCCTTTCTTTATTGGCGTACAGCAACCCGAGTGCGGAAGTGATCGGATTGGATCAATTCCCGGAAGATGAAATTCCGCCGCTCTATATCCACTATCTATTCAACATCATGGTATTGATCGGCATGTGGATGGTATTCCTTGCTGCCTGGTACTGGATCGGCATGAAACGTGGCTGGAGAAGCGTGACGACAAAATGGTTCCGCTGGCTCATCGTCCTTGGAGCTCCGCTAACCTTCATCGCCATTGAATCAGGTTGGTGGCTTGCGGAAGTCGGAAGGCAGCCGTGGATTCTCCGAAAGATCATGCGTGTCGAGGACGCAGCGACGACGAGCGGCCAAGTCGACCTAATGCTAATGATGTTCGCAGGGCTGTACATCATCCTCGGCATCGGAAGTGTCGTCGTCTTACGACGGATGTTCCGCAACAACCCGGTCGAGCGTGAACTGGAAGATCGGCATATGGAAAAGGGCGGTGATGTGCAATGAACTTGGAGATACTAGGAATTTCGGTTCTTTGGACGTTCCTCTTCGGTTATATTGTCGTCGGAGCCATTGATTTCGGTGCCGGTTTTTTCAATGCGTATAGTTTGCTGACGGGGAAACAGCGGATTTTGACAAAGGTCATCCAGCGGTATTTGTCCCCGGTATGGGAAGTGACGAACGTATTTCTCGTTTTCTTCTTTGTGGGAATTATTGGGTTCTTCCCGAAGACCGCTTTTTATTACGGTACGACATTATTGGTTCCCGTCAGCATAGGTGTCATTCTGCTCGCGATTCGCGGTTCGTATTATGCGTTTGAAACATACGGTGCCCGGGGCCATAAAGGCTATTCATTCATGTATGGGCTCGCGGGCCTGTTGATTCCCGCGTCGTTATCGATTGTTCTGACGATTTCGGAAGGCGGCTTCATCGAAATGGTCGATGGAGCTCCGGTGCTCGACTACTGGGTTTTATTCACGAGCCCGTTGACGTGGTCGATCGTCCTCCTCAGCATTGCGGCAACACTTTACATTTCGGCTGTCTTCCTGACGTGGTATGCGAATAAAGCGGGCGACAAGGAAGCGACCGATCTGCTCCGGAAATATGCGCTCATCTGGTCGTTGCCTACGATCATTACAGCAGGCGGCATCATTTTCGAGCTTCGGAAGCATAATTTCGATCATTATTCCAATATCCAAACGTTTTGGCCGATGTTCCTCATATCGTTCCTATTATTTGTCGGAACGGTTTGGCTGCTCTGGAAACGTCGTAGCTACGGTTGGGCATTCGGATATCTCATGGGCCAATTCGCCTTTGCGTTTTTCGGGTACGGTGCGTCCCATTATCCTTACTTGCTCTATCCGCATTTGACGATATACGACAGTTTCACGAACCCGGCGATGGCGATTTCTCTCATTGTCGCTTTCATTCTTGGACTTTGCCTATTGATACCGTCGCTTGTGCTGCTCATGCGACTGTTCCTGTTCAATAAAAACTATGTCCGTGGAAAAGAGGACTACCATGCGTAAAGGGGGATTATGGCATGCATGAATTCATTATTTTCTATGCTCCTTTCATCATCTTAATTGTGGCGATTGTCGTCGCGTTTCTCATCGCGCCGATGGACGGTTCAGTGACGGATAAAGAAGAGTAACAAATAGCAGACGTCTTATGGCGTCTGTTTTTTCGTTTAATCGCGAAAAAAATGCTAAACTTGTTACATACGAAATTTGGAGGAAAAATCATGTCTTTTATTGTAAATCAAAACGATCGTCTCTCTGTCTACGTTGAGGATTTGACGCATGATGGTTCAGGCGTTGCGAAAGTGGAAGGATATCCACTGTTCATTCCCGGAGCTTTGCCTGGGGAAGAAGTGGAGGTCCAGGTCGGGAAAACGTTGAAGAACTACGGATTCGCACGTCTGCTCAAAGTGACGAAGCCATCCCCGGATCGAATAGAACCGCCATGTCACGTATTTTGGGAATGCGGCGGCTGCCAGCTGCAACATTTATCGTACGAGGCACAGCTTATCCAAAAGCAAAAACAGGTCCGCGACGTCATCGATCGCATCGCGAAGTTGCCGGACGTGCCTGTCCATCCAGTTAAAGGGATGGAAGACCCGTGGCGCTATCGCAATAAATCCCAGATCCCCTTCAGCGAACGGGACGGCAAAGTCGTGTCTGGATTTTATCGGTCGCGCACCCATCATATCGTCGACACGGACGTCTGCATCATCCAAAGCGAAGAGGCGGATGAACTGATGTCCACGTTGAAGCATGAAATGCATGCGCTTGGTCTCGAAGCATACAACGAAAAGACCCATCGCGGCATGCTCCGGCATCTAGTCGTCCGTAAAGGGAAGGCGACAGGGGAAATCATGGTCGTTCTCGTGACGCTCAAGAAGAGGTTCCCGCAGAAAGAGGCAGTCGTCGAACTCATTAAACGGGTCGTGCCGGAAGTGACATCAATCATGCAGAACGTCAACAGTGAAAAGACGAACGTCATCTTCGGGAATGAAACGCTTCCTCTATATGGCAAGTCGTTCATCATCGACAAGATCGGTGACATCGAGTTTGAAATTTCGGCGCGCTCCTTCTATCAAGTGAACCCAGCCCAAACCGAAGTGCTCTATAAGCAAGCACTCGATTATGCACAGTTGACAGGCGATGAAATGGTCATTGACGCCTATTGCGGGATCGGGACGATTTCATTGTTCCTTGCTCAAAAAGCGAAGGAAGTGTACGGCGTTGAAATTGTTCCACAAGCAATTGAGGACGCCAAACGCAACGCCGAACTGAATGGTATTACAAATGCCTATTTTGAAGCAGGTGCCGCGGAAAACGTCATCCCGAGATGGTACGAGGAAGGCAAACGATTCGATGTCTTAGTCGTCGATCCCCCGCGTAAAGGATGCGACGAAAAACTGTTGCAGACGATTTTGGAGTATAAACCGAAACGTGTTGTGTACGTATCATGCAACCCTGGGACGTTGGCACGCGACTTGCGGATCTTGGAGGACGGCGGCTATCGGACGAAGGAAGTGCAGCCAGTCGACATGTTCCCGCAAAGCAGCCATGTGGAATCAGTTGCTTGGCTGGAGATCTAATTGTAACCACACAATAAAGTCACCCCCTTTAAAACAAAGTCGGGGCCAATCCAGCGCTCCCCCTGGCTCTTGCTCCCCGTCTTTTCAATGTTTTTAAAAAAGCAGGGAAGCCAAGACTTTATTCGAAATTGCAAAAAACGTGAGCAAAAAGCAGGGGGAAATGAGGGTTCATGCCAAAACTTTATTGTAAACGTGACTGTGGAATGCGGGTTGGCGTGGGGTAAAGTAGGGGGAGACTTTATTTTAAGCGGACAGGTTTGTAACCACACAATAAAGTTCCACCCTTAAAAATAAAGTTCAAGGGCGCCGCCACGCCCTTAATACCCCAATTGAACTCCTCCATATATTTGAAGTTGTTGGGCTAATTGTTAGACTTTAATACATATGTAAAAAATCCTGCTATGAAATCTCCCTTTTGTCTACAAAAAGATATTATAGAATTAGAAGAAAAGTTCGTGAGTAAAAAATAGGAAAATACACCTATTACAAGTCTTTTAAAAAATGCGATATAAAAAGAGTAGCCCTTTCCCAGTAAAGAGCACTCTTTTTTTGTAGGAATTTAGCATGTGCTTTAAAAAGTTTTATATCAAGACGTTCATAAAGTATTTTAATCTATGAAATTCTATATATAGTAGAGGAGAGAAATTATGAAAGAATTAAACAAAAAAGGTAAATCGAAAATGATCATCGCAACAGCTCTTACGTTAGGACTTGCAATGAATATGTTGGCAACCTCTGCAAATGCTGAACAACTGAGTGATACGGACAAAGAGTATGTTGTCGTGTACAAGAATAATAGCGGAAAAGACGCTGTTATCAAAGGAAGCAAAAAGGTGAAAACGCAATTCAAGTCCATCAATGCTCTTGCGGTAAAAGCAAGCCCTAAAGCAATGAAGGCATTGGAAAAGAATCCAAATATCGCTTCCGTAGAAGAAAACATCAAGTTTTCTTTAGTAGGCAATAAAAATGAAGTACAAGTATTGAACAAGGTAGAGGCTAAATCTACTGGAACTACTGTACCCGCAGAAGAATCCCAATGGGACATTCAAGCGATGAAAGTATCAAATGCTTGGAATGAAGGATGGACTGGCAAGGGAATTAAAGTGGCTGTTGTCGATTCAGGGGTTGCAAACCATCCAGACCTTCTAATTAAAGGTGGAGTTTCCACTGTAGATTACACTACTTCTTACAATGACGACAATGGTCATGGTACACACGTTGCAGGGAGCATTGGAGCAAGTAGAGATGGTAAAGGCTTAGTAGGGGTAGCACCTGACGCTGATTTATATGCCGTAAAGGTAATGGATCAAGATGGCAGCGGTTTTCTTATCGACATCTTGGAAGGACTTGACTGGTCGATTGCAAATAAAATGGATGTCGTCAACATGTCTCTTGGAACAAGTGCAGATAGTAAAGCATTTCGTGACATGGTTGCTAAAGCACAGACTAGCGGAATTGTATTAGTAGGAGCTAATGGTAATGATGGAGTAGGAACTCCTGTAAACTACCCTGCAAAGTACAATGAAGTAATTGCTGTATCTGCGGTGGATCAACTTTTGAAAATCGGCAGCTTCTCTTCTACGGGTGCGGAAACAGAATTCTCTTCACCAGGCGTAGCGATTGTCAGCACCTATTTGAATGGAAGTTATGCACGTTTAGATGGAACGTCAATGGCTTCTCCTCACGTTGCAGGATTTGTTGCTCTATTGAAGCAAAAGAACCCTACAATGACAAATGCACAGCTTCGTGCTGAACTGCAAAAATATACAACTGATTTAGGTGATGCAGGAAGAGACTCATTATTCGGTTATGGATTCTTAACGTATGAATCCGTTAAAGCACCAACAACACCGCCTGCACCAGTTGTAGACACTACGGCTCCCGCTGTGGTTAAAAACGTTAAATTAACTGCTACAACATCTACAAGTGCTTCATTCTCATGGACAAATCCAACGGACGCCGACTTTGCAAAAACAAATATCTATCTAAACGGTAGATTGATCGGTTCTGTTGCTAAAGGCACTCAAGCAGTTAATGTCACTGGTTTAACAAGAAACACATCTTACACCGTCATGTTCAAAACAGTAGACACTACAGGAAATGAGTCTGCGGGTGTAAGTCTGAAATTTACTACAAAACAATAATCGTTTGCATTGAAAAGCCCTTTCCTTATGGAAGGGTTTTTCTTGTGGACTTAAACAGACAAATATCTTAAGACAAATGATAAAAATGAATAGAAGGAGGAGAAGGAATGATAGCGATGGGCGTTTATTAAAATAAATTTAAGTTGACAGGGAAATCCCCCTATCCAAAACGTTTTAGTAATACTTAATCTATTTTTAGCGTATAGTTAGGACAAGTAGTTAAATGTTCAAATGATTCAAAAAACACTACCGAAGGAGGATAGGGGTATTTGTTTATTATGTTAACAATATGTCAGGGGGATTAAAATCAGATGATTAGGAAAATAATTTTTGTTCTAGTGGTAATGTCAATATTTATGAGTAGTGCAATTGTATTTGGTCAAAAAACAGACGATATTAAATGGGTTAAGGAACCGACTATAATCGACTCTGAAGGTAAGAAAATAGACATTCTAGGAGCTTTAGAAGTACCGAAAAGTTACAAAGGAAATACAAAAGTAAGTTTAGAGATTAATGGCTTTAATGTAAACCTGGATAAAGATGGATATTTTACAAAATCAATTTTAAAATCATCTGAAATAAATATAAAAGTGTATAGCGGAAAAAATGAAATCGTAGAACTAGCAAAAAAAATAAAGTATGTAATGGATAAGAGCCGTGTTAATGAGGCGGTCAAACTAATAGATGAGCTGCCAGCTGTAAATGAATTAGCATTAGGGGATAAAGAAACAGTACAAACAGCAAGAAAATTTTATGAAGCATTGACACCTGAAGAAAAAGAATTAGTGACCAATTTGAACAAATTAGAGGAACTAGAAAATAGATTAAAAGAATTAGCACATGTATTTTTACTTGATCTGATTCAGGAGGCAGAAGAAGCAATAAAATCTTTGCCATCACTTGAAGATATAAGAATAAAGGATAAGGATGCGGTAATAGCTGCAAAAACCAAGGTGGAAAAAGTTAAAGAAATAGATTCTGACGCTACTATTGTAGGCGAAGAAGTATTAGAGGCGTTATTTGAAAAAATACAATATCTAGAGAAAGAGGCTGCCAATAATTATTTCTTCCCATCAATATATATGGATTCCCCAACACCACTAAAAACTTTTGCGTATTCTGATATTTTATTCGAAGGTTATGTAACAAATGTAAAATATCTTGAAAAGATCCTCATCCAAGGTCAAGAAGCGGATGTTGTATATGTAGCGAATGCAGAAGTAAAAAGCGGAGGGCAGGTTGTTTATAAAGGACCCGCGTACAAATTCAGAAAAATACTTACATTAGAAGATAATTCGTATGCCATTAATGTAAATGTTATTTCACAATCAGGAAAAAGTGGAAGTATTGCTAGAAGATTCTATGTTGATACGACGCCTCCAGAATTAAATATTGTGGTTAAAGAAAGAGAAGCTACTTCAGAGAAAGCCCAACTCGAGATTAATATGAAGGATAGGTTCAGCTATCTAGACCTGTATGAATTTGATAGTCATATTAAGCAATACGAAGGGAACTATAGTTCTGCGATTGATAAAACTTTAGAATGGACTGTAGACTTAGAAGTTGGTGAAAATGTCTTTACTTATACACTAGTAGACGGAGCAGGAAACACAACCGTTAAAGAAATAACGATTGTAAGAGAGAAACCAGCACCAATAGTAAAAGGTAAAGTACAAATAAGTCTATATAAAGACTCTACTTCTAGTAGCAATAAAATACCATTTGAAAATATTAAAGAATCTTTCTACCTTAAGAATAAAGTAACAGGGAAAGAGTATACAGTAGGGAGTACCCCTAGTAATGTTAAAGAACGTTTCGATATGACGGATATTCCAGTAGGAGAATATACAATCCACTTTGATGCACCTGAAGGAATGTATACACATGAGATATTACTTGGTGACTCCTATAGAGAAACATTATATGGCGAAGATATCAACCCATTAAATGTAGTTGATAGAGGCACTACAGCGAATTATGTAAAAATTGTAATTAAAGCAGATGAAACGTTAAAAGAAATTAAACCACTGGAACCACTCTATGTCTCAAAAGATATTACTTTGGAAGAGTTTAAGGCCGCATTACCTAATAAAGTAACCATTGTTGATTCTGCAGATAGAGAGCATGAGGTAGCAGTAAAATGGGACATAAGACCATTTACTTTTGATTCATGGAAAAAGCCAGGTGGATATACTCTTTATAGTGAATTTTTCACTCTACCAATAAATGTTTCTAATACTGATCCTGCAACAAGATTGGAAGTAAAGCTAAATGTTAACTTTCAGTAGACCCTTATAAATATCTTAAATTAGTTAGTTCTAAATTCGGCTTAGGCGTACCCTTTCGCTGGGTACGCTTTTTACAATTCTAAAATCATCTACATTTAAAAATTAATTACTAAGTTAAAAAGAAATGACGAAGACAAAGGTGCCTGTGCATCACCCATTTATGACAATTCAATAATTTGTATATCTATTCATGAAGGTAGGCAACCAAAGCTTGACATGGTTGCCTACCTTTTTGAATTTATACAATTGTAGTGTATTGTCTGAATTGTGTTGGTGCATGTGTGAGGTGCATTCGGATCTTGGAGGACGGCGGCTATCGGACGAAGGAAGTGCAGCCAGTCGACATGTTCCCGCAAAGCAGCCATGTGGAATCAGTTGCTTGGCTGGAGATCTAATTGTTCAACTAAAATAAATATCCGATTCAGACCCGGTTTTCGTGAAAATAAATATTTCCGATTTCCGGGTCTTTTTCATATGCCAAATCCTTTGTCCAATCTCGAGTTATCCGTGTTTCCCTTCATGGTGGCGGCCATTTTGAAATGTTCCATGCTGAACGATAAAAAATAGGCATTGAAATCAGTAGCATTACCCACCTATCGTTCATAAGTTGGTAAGGAGTGTGTATATGGACTATTTATGATTGTGCTTCCCCATTCATGTTCATAGCACATCTTGATAATATAATTGGAGGTGCAAGGATGAATAATTTCCATAACGAACTCCAGATGTTGAATCTTGGCGAGTTCAATACGAGTGAGGCAGTTAATTGGGACCCAAATAATTCACTTTCAAATCAAACTGCGAAGATCGGTACTTTCGGTACTTTCGGTAGCTGTGCCCGTTGTACTAGTTGCTTTAGCTGCTTTAGCTGCTTTAACTGTTTTAACGTTTTCCCTATCTTCACTTGTTTCCGCTGCTCAAACTGTTTCCGTTGCTCAAACTGTTTCCGTTGCGGTGGCCGTTGCCACGGCTAATGATTCTAAAATTCCCACAAAAACCATGATTGCCAAGGTCCCTGCAGTTGTTGCAGGGACTTTTCTATATAAGGTTAAACATATGAGCCAAGTTACGGTACATAGGATTAGAGTGTACGTCATAATTTCGGTTTAGAAGGAGGAGCGGAATGTCAAACTTGACCCCTTTGATGCGTCTGAAAGTGAAAAGAGACACATCTTTTCTCCCCGATTCAAATAGCAGTGTGTATTTTAGGAATAATAAAAGTTCATTTCGTGTGGAAGGAACTGGAATCGTTCAGTGGATTGAAAAACTGGTACCGATGTTCAACGGGAAGTATACGCTGGGGGAATTGACAGAAGGATTGTCTGTTCCATATCGGAATCGTGTCTATGAAATTGCGGAAGTGCTCTACCGAAATGAGTATGCTCGGGATGTGAGTAACGATCTTCCACATCAATTGACCGATCAGGTTCTTACTAAGTATGCTTCCCAAATTGAATTTCTGGACAGTTTCGGTGACTCGAGTGCGTTCCAATTTCAAACTTATCGTCAGGCGAGAGTGTTGGCAGTTGGTGCTGGTCCTTTTTTTGTTTCATTGGTTTCTTCATTACTTGAATCTGGATTGCCCAAGTTCCATATGCTCATCACGGACACGGAGTCGACCAATAGAGAGCGATTGATGGAACTCGTGGCACATGCCCGTGAAACAGACACCGAGGTAGCGGTAGAAGAAGTCAGCTTGCAGAAGGGTGGCGAACGTTGTTGGCGGGAAATTGTTCAACCGTTTGATTCGATTTTGTATGTGTCCCAGGAAGGCGATATAGAGGAACTCCGAGTTCTTCATAAGGTTTGTAGGGAAGAGAAGAAGGTGTTTCTCCCTGCTATATGCCACCAGCATGTAGGTCTTGCGGGTCCGCTCGTGCATCCAGACTCTGAGAGGAGTTGGGAGTCTGCGTGGAGGCGCATGCATCGAACTGTACTTTCCAAAGAGCAGCCGTTCAGTGCTTTCTCTGCAACAGCAGGGGCAATGTTAGCCAATGTAATCACATTTGAATTGTTTAAAGAGATTACGGGAGTGACCGAATCCGAACCGAGGAACCTATTCTATTTGCTTGATCTAGACACATTAGAAGGAAGTTGGCATTCGTTTTTGCCACATCCGTTGGTGGATGGACACGTGTCTAGTGAATGGGTAACAGATTTGGATATGCGTCTTGAACGAAGCGAAAGCAAAGATGAACCGAATCGATTGTTACTTTACTTCAGCCAGTTGACATCGGAAGTATCAGGGGTTTTTCATATTTGGGAGGAAGGAGATCTCAGGCAGCTGCCTTTAGCTCAGTGCCGCGTTCAGGCGGTTGATATCTTATCAGAGGGACCTGCTGACCTTTTACCAGCGATTGTTTGTGCAGATTTGACGCATGAGGAAGCGCGGAGGAAAGCCGGATTGGCTGGAATAGAATCGTATGTGTCACGAGTGGTTGAGCCACTCGTTGCGACCCTGCCTTCAAGCGAGGAAAATGGGGAGAACGGGATGGAAATAAATGAAATCATCGGAGTTGGAGCGGGAGAAACGGTTGCGGAAGGTATATGCCGGGGATTGCAAAAGTGTTTGGACAAAGAGCTAAGCATGCAGCTCGAAAATAAAAAAATCCATGTTGCTCCGTTGCAAGTGGATACTGTAGAAGATGAACACTGTAGGTTTTATTTAGAGGCACTAACCACGATGCAAGGCGCACCGACGATTGGCTTGGGAGAGGAAGTGAACGGGTTCCCTGTCATCTGGGTCGGAACGAATGACGGCTGGTATAGTGCTGTAGATTTAAATAATACATTAGCTTTGCGAAAGGCGTTACTACAGGCGCTTACCACCCAGGTTCAAGCGCAGCAAGTTTCGTCTGTCCAACTGGAAGATACGGTACCCTTCAGTCTTGTTATCTCTGCTTGTGATGAGAAGAGGCAGTCCGAGATTTTGCATTCCGCTCTACAAATCTTAGAACAGAATCACAAACGGCTATTAGTAGTTGATCTGGCATTTGAACCATTTTTGAAAGAGGGGATCGAAGGGCTGTTTGGTGTGTTGTTGCGAGAGGAGGAAGGCTTCCTGTGAGTACTGTTGTGATGGTTGTTGGAGAAGGATTACTGGCTGATCGTATGTGCGGGGATTTATCCACTCAATACGAAGTAATACGCCGCTTCGATTTCGATGAGGGAGTACCGGACACGACTGATCTGGTTCTAGTATTGCACGATATCTTGAATCCTTCCATTCATAAAAGAGCAGAAGAAGTGTTGCGGCCAACCGGCATACCTTGGCTGCGAGGCTTTGTTTCATATGGAGAAGGTGTGATTGGGCCACTAATGCGTCCGAAAATACTTGGCTGCTCCCAATGTGCAGACAAGCGACGTATCATGGCCGGCCGAGACCGTAAAGAGATGTGGGTGATGGAACAGAGACATAAAGCTCAAGGTGAAATTTCGTGTGATGCTTGGGCAACGCGTACGGGATTATTGCAAATGGCGCACCTTCTCGAGTCAGAGGTACAGAGCATACTAGATGGAGAGCAGGCTCGTTCTGAAGGTCGTTTATGCTTAATCAGTCTGAAATCGCTAAAGAGTTCATGGCACTCGTTTCTTCCTGACCCGTTATGTCCGGTCTGTAGTCGATTGCCTGATGATTCTCCGGCCGCGGCCCGAATTACACTGCAATCTAGTCTAAAAATCAGTACCGACAGTTACCGCAGTCGTTCCATAGATGACCTGCAAAATATTTTAAGCAAGGATTATCTAGATGATCGAACTGGTTTGGTGAATAGTAAAATGTATCACCTCATGCTGCCATTTGCCGATGCAAGTGTTAATCTGCCGTTGTTTGGCGGAGACGAGGGGGTGGCAGGCCGGACTCATTCATACAAGGTTAGTGAGTCTACGGCTATTTTGGAGGGGTTGGAGCGGTACTGCGGTTTGTCTCCAAGTGGAAAACGAACAGTGGTTCATGACAGCTTCCGCAATCTGGAAGACCGAGCGCTTAATCCTCTTAAGGTAGGTGTGCATTCAAAGGAACAGTATGCGCTGCCTAATTTTCCGTTCAAACCGTTCAATCCTGATCGCTCCATCGATTGGGTTTGGGGTTATTCGTTTTTGAAAGAGCGTCCTATTCTGATTCCGGAGAAGCTTGCTTATTACAGCTTGGGCGGAGAGGGATTTGTCTATGAAACTTCAAATGGATGTGCATTAGGCGGTAGTCTAGAGGAGGCCATTTTCTACGGTATTATGGAAGTTGTTGAGCGTGATTCGTTCTTGATGACTTGGTACGCAGAGCTGGAACTTCCACGTCTTGACCCTCACTCTACTAATGATCAAGAATTACAGTTGATGATTGATCGTGTGCGGGCAGTTTGCGGTTATGATCTTCATTTTTATAATTCGACGATGGAGAATGGAATTCCAAGTGTTTTGGTTCTGGCGAAAAACAGGAAAAAAACGGGGTTGAATATCATTGCTGCGGCAGGCGCTCATCTAGATCCAATACGAGCGGCGAAAAGCGCGATTCATGAGTTGGCTGGCATGATGCTAATACTTGACGAGAATTTAGAGGCGAATCGGGAGGAGTATTTGCGAATGCTGAAAGACTCTTCCTTGGTACGGAAGATGGATGATCATGGGATGTTGTATGGGTTGCCGGAAGCGCAAGAACGCCTCCAGTTTTTGTTAGATGATAATCGACCATTGCGAACGTTTGACGAGGAATTCAAATGGGAGACAGTGCATGCAGACCTCACGGATGATCTACGGGATATTCTCCAAGTGTTTAGGGGATTAAACCTCGATGTGATCGTAGTGGACCAAACGGCACCGGAAATAAAACAAAATGGACTGTTCTGCGTAAAAGTCCTGATTCCGGGGATGCTGCCGATGACATTCGGTCAACATCTTACCCGAATAACAGGACTTGAGAGGGTGCTCCGGGTGCCGGTGGAACTCGGATATAAGGAAGAATTGTTAACACTTGAACAGCTCAACCCATATCCGCATCCGTTCCCATAACCAGTCGTTAGGAGGTAGGAGGATGAATCTTGAGGCATTACTGCACAATCTCCATTTTGACATTGACAAGGCAAGCCCGCCAGACTGGGAAGTGGATTGGGATGATGCACCGCTTACGTATAAGCTCTACCGTGGCTTACCTGTGATTCCGCTTTCTTTAGAAGTACCGTTGACGCTTAAAGGAATGGAAGTACCTGCAAAGCTTGACCTAAGCAACATCGGACATTTTCTCTGGTATGTATTCGGACTAACTCAATTTAGCGAGTATAAGATGGACGGGGATTCCAGCGATCCAGCCATGGACCTAATGCAGTCGAAACGGCGGTTTGTTCCTTCTGGTGGGGCGCTGTATCCAAACGAATTGTACATTTATTTGAAGATAGAGAATTTGCCTGCCGGTGTTTACCATTATGATGTAGCACATCATCGCTTAGTGTTGTTGCGAGAAGGAAATTTTGATTCCTATATATCCCGGGCACTTGGTAATCGCTGTGACCTATCCGAGTGTTTTGGTACTGTTTTTGTATCAACGATGTTTTGGAAAAATTTCTTTAAATACAATAACTTTTCCTACCGTCTTCAAGGGTTGGATGCGGGTGTGTTGATTGGTCAATTACTGGAAGTTGCAAAATGCTTTGGCTTCGCCTCTTGTGTATACTTCCAGTTCCTTGATCGGGCCATCAACCACCTCCTTGGCCTTTCCGAAAAAGAGGAGAGTGTGTATGCGGTGATTCCGCTTTCGGCGGAATCAACAAACTGCTTCAACAGAAGTAACATAGATGGGGAAGTCTATGCCAATGAATTAAGCCAAGAGTTGACAGCAATTCAGTCTACTCATCACGTCCGATCACGAACGGTTAAAGAGTTTCCGATGTTAACCAAGATGAATGAAGCGTCTATGTTGGAATCAACGAAATCGTTTCGGCAGATCAAGGAGGAGCAACTAAATTGTGACGGTCAATCGGTGACACTGCCTTATGTGAAGCGATTGTCGTACGATTTGGCGTCAGCCTGCCGAAAGCGATTTTCTCCGGACGTAGATTTCGTTTTGGGGAATGTTAGTCAACTCCAGCTTGCCACACTGCTTAAGGGCGCGATGAATTCTTTCTCGTATCAAAATGATTTGGATGGAGTTCAAAAGAAACAGAAGTCCCGTGTCTCACTTTACGGATGTTTGTATAATGTCGAGGGCATTCCGAACGGTGCATATCTCTATGACAGCTCTTCCCATGCGTTACGCCGAGTTCAACTCGGAGATCATCGATTACAGTTACAGTACGGAATGTCCGGAGGGAATGTAAATCTGTTTCAAGTGCCGCTTTGTCTACATGTTGCAGGGGACAAAGATCATTATAAAACGGAAATGGGATACAGAGGATATCGCATCCAACAAATGGAGGCAGGTATGCTTGTGCAAAGATTGCTGCTAGTCGCGTCAGCCCTCGGTTTCGGAGGACACCCACTCCTCGGGTTTGATGTGAACAGTAGTGATGCGATTTACAAGCTGAGTCCAGAAGGAAAAACCAGCCTCATCCAAATCCCGACAGGTCCGTATCGGCACCGTCCTTGGTTAAGTGGGGGTCTGCATAGTTAAAGTAAGTGGTAATGCCTCAATTTCCTTTTAGGAGTTGAGGCTTTTTTTATTAGAGAGCTCAAACTTCTCTTGTTGGTTGATTACATAAGCTGTGGGGTACATTGTTGTATATATCTTACAACTCAGAATATGTAAAGAGAATTTACAAAACCTTTACAAGAAAACTTAATTAAATTTACAAACTAACATTATTATTTACAAAGGGTCAATAAATCATTTCGGAGGTACAAATATGAAATATATAAGGAATGCAATCAAAGGATTATTCGTTATCTCCGTAGCAATCGTCCTGACTGCATGCGGCAACAATGCTGAAAAGGGTAGTAAATCGTCAAATGATAGTGCAGCGACGATTGCTATTTCAGGGTCTACTTCCGTAGGGCCGTTAGCTGAGAAATTGGCATTTAAATATGAAGAGAACAATGATGTGAAAATAGAGATCAACCAGATTGGATCATCGGCTGGCATAACGAATGCCATAAATGGGGTATCTGAAATCGGTATGGCCTCCCGTGATTTAAAACAGGAAGAGATCGAAAGCGGATTGAGCGAGATCGTTATTGCCTACGACGGCATTGTTGTCGTAACTCATCCGACGAACAAAGTAAAAAATCTCACTTTGGAACAAGTGAAGAAAATATTCACCGGAGAAGTGACGAACTGGAAAGAGGTTGGCGGCGAGGATATGGAGATTGTTGTTGTTTCCCGAGAAGACGGCTCGGGCTCACGTGACGCGTTTCAGGAAATTGTCGACTTCTCGTCAGGGGAATTAGTGAGAAACGCCATAATTGCGAGTGGAAACGGAAATATTAAAACGACTGTTGCAATGAATAAGCATGCGGTAGGTTTTATTTCCTTCGAATATGTGGATGAGTCCATTTCAACTGTTGACATAAATGGAGTGGAAGCAACAGCGAAAAATGTTCTGCAGCAAACATACAAATTGTCACGTCCATTCTTGTTCGTCACGAAGGAAGAAAATTTAACTGAAGCAGGTCAACAATTCATCGATTTCATTTTAAGTCCGGATGGACAAGATGTTGTTTCTGAAACTGGGGCTATCCCCGTTAACTAATCAAATTGACATCTTACGTAAAAGCGATTTTGGAGGGATTCAGCTATGACAAGCCCACCTATTGAAAAGCAAGGTATAGGTAACGGTAAATCAAATAGAAGAAAATACATGTTAGAAAGTTTATCATCCAAGCTATTCTTGTTCTGCGCACTGCTTTCCGTTTTCAGTTTGTTATTGATCGTAGGATTTGTATTTTATAGAGGTTCCCATCCGTTCATTGCAGAGGGGTACAGCTTTTTTGACTTCATCTTTGGAGTAGAGTGGGTGCCAAGCGAGGATAAATTCGGGATTTTCCCAATGATCGTCGCTTCTATTTATGCAACGATCGGAGCGTTAGTAATTGGGGTGCCTATTGGATTATTTACAGCAATCTTCCTATCAGAAATTGCGCCGAAACGGTTTGCGAAAATCATTTCGCCGGCTGTACAGCTGCTTGCTGGGATTCCGTCAGTTCTGTATGGTGTTTTTGGACTTGCCATTATCGTGCCGTTTTTTCAAAACAACTTAGGATTAGTGAAAGGGCAAAGCTTATTGGCTGTCATTTTAGTATTGGCGATCATGATGCTGCCGACAATCGTGACGGTAGCTGAAACGGCGATCCGCGCTGTTCCGAAAACGTACCGGGAAGGTTCTTTGGCACTTGGCGCGTCTGAAATCGGCACCATTTTTAAAGTCGTCGTACCGGCAGCAAAGTCCGGTATTATGGCAGCGATTGTTTTAGGTCTAGGCAGAGCGATCGGTGAAACAATGGCGGTAATTTTGATTGCAGGAAACAGTTTGATCACGCCTACAAGCCTGACAGACAGCGTCCGACCGCTAACAACCAATATCGCATTGGAAATGGGTTATGCAGCAGGCGTGCATCAAGAAATGCTGTTTGCAACCGGTATCGTGTTGTTCTCCTTTATCTTGATTTTGAACTTTGTACTAGCGAAAATCAGCGCAAGGGGTGCTAAATAAGATGAGAAATTTTAAAGACAACTTATTGCGCGGACTTCTATGGTTTGCAAGCTTAGTAACGGTTGCCATTCTGTTGCTTATTGTAGGATTCATCTTTTACAAGGGATTCCGTCTCATCAATTTCGAATTCATCTTTGGCGATTATTCGCCGACAGGTGGCGGTGGCATTTGGCCGATGATTGTTACTACCGTGTACACAATCGTTATTTCTCTTCTTATTGCAACGCCAATCGGAATTTTGGCTGCTGTATATCTTCAAGAGTATGCGAAGCAAGGCCGCCTTGTAAGAACGATCCGTTTTGCGACCGAAAGCTTAACAGGGATTCCGTCGATCATCTATGGATTGTTCGGTGCCGTATTCTTTGTTACGACGTTAAAGCTCGGCATGTCAATCATCGCTGCGTCATTAACGTTGACAATCATCGTATTGCCTGTCGTCATCCGAACAACAGAAGAAGCATTGAAAACGGTGCCTCAAACGTATCGTGAAGGTTCTTTGGCATTAGGGACAACAAAACTTCAAACACTCATGAAAGTCATCTTGCCAAGCTCAATGCCTGGAATTTTATCAGGGATCATCCTTTCAATGGGACGGATTGTCGGTGAGTCGGCTGCTATATTTTTAACGGCTGGAACTGTCGCGGCGATGCCTTCAAGCATTTTCTCTTCTGCAAGGACATTAACGGTCCATTCCTATTTAGTTACACAGGAGGCAGGCGATATCGAACTTGCAGCCGCGATTGGGATTGTGTTAATCGTTATTATCTTGATTTTGAACTTCTCAGCTACGTTCATATCCAAGAAATTGAATAAAGCGGATTATTAATTTTACGATAGCGGGACATAGAAGTAAGGAGGAGCTTATGAAGCAGTCAGAGGGAACAGCAAAGATCAGTGTAAAAGACTTAAGTCTTTTTTATGGAGATAAACAGGCATTATATGATGTATCGTTAGATATTGAAGAAAAGAAAGTGACAGCATTAATCGGCCCATCCGGTTGCGGGAAGTCGACCTTTCTACGGACGTTAAACCGTATGAATGATTTAATAGATGGAGTGAGAATCAACGGGGACATCGTCATCGACAACGAAGATATTTATAAATCCAGCGATGTCATTAAGCTTCGGACAAAAGTCGGAATGGTATTCCAAAAGCCGAACCTATTCCCAATGAGCATTTATGATAATGTTGCGTACGGACCTCGTGCACAAGGAATTAAAAATAAGAAGGAATTGAACCAAATTGTTGAGGAAAGCTTGCGTGGCGCTGCGATATGGGATGAGGTGAAGGATCGTCTTAAGACATCTGCACTTGGTCTATCAGGCGGTCAACAACAAAGGGTTTGTATTGCCCGTGCGATTGCGATGAGACCGGATGTCATTCTGATGGATGAACCGACTTCGGCATTAGACCCGATCTCCACATTGAAAGTTGAAGAATTGATTGCACAATTGAAAAAAGAATATACAATTGTAATCGTAACACATAACATGCAGCAAGCTGCCCGCGTATCAGACAAAACAGCATTCTTCCTAAATGGAGAGATTGTTGAATATGATGCCACAAACAACGTCTTTTCAAATCCGAAAGACCAACGAACCGAAGATTATGTAACGGGTCGTTTCGGTTAACCAAATCAAGGGGTGACATTCATGAACGCAAGGAAATACTTTGACAAGAACTTGCAAGAATTGCAAAACAAAATGAATGAGATGAACAAGCTTACTGTATCTGCATTTGAGAAAGCATTCACAGCTTTTAAAACGCAAGATGTCGAATTGGCGTTGCGAGTCATTGATGAAGACACAGCCATTGATAATCTGGACCAAGAAATTAACCAATTTGCGGTATGGCTTATTGCGAAAGAACAACCATTTGCAACCGATCTGCGAAGAATCATTGCATCATTGAAAATTACTTCTGATATCGAGCGGATTGCCGACTTTGCAGTAAATATCGCGAAAGCGACTGCTAAAATCGGAAAAACCGAATCGCTCATCAATATTACAAATCTAGAGCAAATGAATGAGATCTCCCTTAATATGCTTCAAAAGGCGGTGTCTGCATTCATCGATGGAAACATGGCGTTTGCTAAGGAAGTTGCCGAGTTGGACGATCAAGTCGACAATTACTATGCGGAAACATATAAAAGCATCACCGGCTATTTACGTGAACATCCAGAAGAAACAACACAGCTCGTACAATTGCTATTCATCAATCGTTACCTTGAACGTACTGCTGACCACATTACGAACATTGCTGAAAGTGCAGCGTATTTAATTAAAGGTCAAATTTATGATTTGAATCAATAACGATAGACATGAGGTGAAATTCATTCGAACATGGATGAGTTCACCTCGTTTTTATTTTCTGCATTAAAATTTATCTGTTTGCACTATATTTACTATTTTGAGAAGATGAGATTACTAGGGATATGGTGGAGGGGTATGATGACGTCGGTAACGGATAGATTAACGGAATCAGTTTTACTAGAGATATTGGAAAATGCATTTCAATGGTTTGTTGTCGTTGATAAAGAATCGAACATTTTATATATCAATGAAGAATACTGTAAGTTCCTTGAAACGACTCGTGAAGAAGCAATCGGAAAGCCGGTGAACGAAGTTATTGAAAACTCACGTATGCATGAAGTTGTCGAGACGGGTGAGGAGCATATCGCATCGCCGCACTTCATAAAAGGGAACTACATGTTAGCGAATCGTGTTCCAGTGAGAGTGGATGGAGAAATTGTAGGGGCGTTCGGAAGTGTCATCTTTCGAGACATGAACGATTGGCATAACTTGAGCTCTCAAGTGAGAACGACAATGGAGAAAATTAAGATTGGACAGACGGCAGAGAAAACGACCTTCCAACTTCAAGATATTCTTGGATCTTCCGATTCAATCCGATCAATTAAAGAAACCATTCAAATGATTGCCCCAAGTGATTTACCTGTATTGATCCAAGGTGAAAGCGGAACTGGAAAGGAAATGTTTGCACAAAGTATTCATTACCTATCCAACCGCTCTGAAAAGCCTTTTGTAAAAGTGAACTGTGCAGCAATTCCAGCAGAGTTTCTTGAACTTGAGCTCTTTGGCAGTGTTGGATCTACTGAACAAATCCAAAGAAAAGGGAGGATCCATCAAGCTGAAGGCGGGACATTGTTCTTGGATGATTTAGGGGATATGCCGCTATCGATGCAAGTTAAATTATTGCGGGTGCTCCAGGAAGGAACGATTGAACCGATCGGGTCACACAATGCAAATAAAGTAAACGTCCGAATCATTGCTGCTGTGAATCAACCGTTGAAAACCTTAATGGAATCCGGGAAATTTCGAGAGGATCTATATTATCGAATTCATGCGGTTACGTTGCAAATTCCACCACTTCGTAAGCGAATGGATGATTTCGAGGAAATTACAAATCACTTTTTTCACGAAACGATTGCGACAGTGGGAAAGCGAAATCTTTCAATTGCACCGGGGACGATGCAAACTTTAAAAGAATATAGTTGGCCGGGGAACGTGAGAGAATTGCAGAACGTAATCCAAGCGGCAGTCTATTTAACTAATGGAGATGTGATAGAGCCTAGTGTCCTGCCTCAAGGAGTCCGATCCAAGTCCCGATACTATACGGGCAAAACCCAAACGTTACAGCAAGCGGTTGAGCAAATGGAGAGGAGTATCATTGCTGAAACTCTCCAGATGTACCCGAATAAGGGAGAAGCAGCAAAGGTGCTAGGGCTAAGTAGAAGTACGTTTTATGAGAAGTTGAAAAAATATGAGTTTTGACCTATTTTCCGAGTTTCTGGACACGTGTCCGGAATTTCGGACGTAATGAAAAGCGTGCTTTATATATTGGAAAGAGTTCTATCTGAACAGTCCGAGATTCTGGACTGTTTTTTCTCTTTATCTTGTAAAACGTTTAGAAATAAGGGTTTGCAAGTTTTCATAAGCTTTGATTAAATGAATTGAAAGCGTTTTCCGTATACATACGTAGGAGGTGGATTCTAGGGAGACGAGCTATTGATAAATTGTAATGTAGCTATTGTCATTATTTTTTGAATAACATTAACTGAAAATTACAATTACATTTGGGGGAAATACAATGGAAGCATTAGGGATGATTGGTTTGATTGGGGGACTCGCTCTTCTTATTTTCCTGACAATGAAGGGTGTCAATATTTTGATCGTCGGTCCTATTTCTGCATTGTTTGTTGCGTTAATGAGTGGAATGCCGCTATTCGCCAAACTTGCTGATGAAGGGCAAGCTGATTTTGTAACAAGTTATATGGGTGGATTCACTTCCTTTATTGCATCTTGGTATATGATGTTCTTGCTTGGTGCAGTATTTGGGAAAGTGATGGAAGATAGCGGAGCGGCGGATGCCGTTGCAAAATGGTTTGTAGACAAAATGGGGATGAAATATGCCGTAATGGCAATTGTAGCCGCTTGTGCGATTTTGACATATGGCGGCGTAAGTTTGTTTGTTGTTGCATTCTCCGTCTATCCTATGGCAATCTCTTTATTTAAACAAGCTGATTTGCCAAGAAGATTCATTCCCGCGACACTTGCTCTTGGATCCGTCACATTTACGATGACTTCTGCCGGATCGCCGGAAATTCAAAACTGGATTCCGATCCCGTATTTGAATACAACGGCTTACGCAGGCTGGGAAGTCAGTTTAATTGTCGCCGTGTTCATGGCGGTGTTTGGATACTGGTGGCTGAAGAGAATGGTGACAAAAGCAGTGAACAAGGGTGAGCGGTTCGTCGGTAGGGAATCGGATCCAGCATTCGATACGACTCGTAAACTGCCAAATCCATTCTTGTCCATGATTCCTTTGGCTGTTGTACTAATCATTTCATTTATTTTCCACGATTCGTTAGCACAATCCGCATTGATTGTCGCGTTGCTCGGTGGGATTATTGCTACTTATATTGTAGGAAGAAAATATTCCGCGAATTTTGGTGCAGCTGTTTCCGCAGGGACGCTTGGAGCAATTGTTGCGATTGGTAACACTGCCGCTGTCGTCGGTTTCGGTGGAGTTGCAAAAGCGGTTCCCGCTTTCCAAATGGCTGTAGAAGCTATGACGAACATTCCAGGCTCTCCTTTAATTGGGGCAGCTATAGCTGTATCGGTCATTGCAGGTATGACTGGTTCTGCATCAGGTGGCCAGACGATTGCCTTGCCTTTGATTGCGCCGCATTATATGGATATGGGAGTGAATCCGGAGGCGTTGCACCGTGTTGTCGCCATCTCGTCTGGTGCACTTGATTCCCTCCCGCATAACGGCTATGTCGTGACAACAATTCAATCTATTTGTGGAGAATCACACCGAGACGCATACGGTCCAGTAGGTGCCTTAACTGTAATAGTTCCTGTCATTGGAGTGGCAATTGCAATCATCTTGTTCTCCTTAGGCTTTGGAATTTAACCAAATATTTTTTAACCAGTTTAAAACTGGTTGACAGTTCACCTTTGGGGCGCCATATGAAAGACGGGTGAGGCGCCCTGTATTTTTGTTTCAGGAGGTATTCACATGGTAGAAGGAAAAGTTTTATTTATAACAGGAGCTGCACAAGGAATCGGCTTTGAAATTGCCCAAGAATTTTCTGAAGCCGGCGCTAAGGTTGTGCTATCTGATATTAATGAGGAAAAAGTGAAGGCCGCTGCGCAAAGACTCGGCAAAGACGCAATTGGTATCAAGTGCGATGTCACGTCTGAAGCAGATTTGGAAAAGGCGATCAATGAAGCAATCGATCATTTTGGACGGATTGATATTCTCATTAATAATGCAGGGATGCAGCATGTTGCGATGCTTGAGGATTTCCCGACGGAGCGGTTTGAATTGCTTGTTAAAATTATGCTGACAGCGCCATTTATCGCAACGAAACTCGTATTGCCACATATGAGGAAAAATGGCTTTGGACGTATCCTGAACATGGCTTCCATCAATGGACTAGTCGGTTTCGCAGGGAAAGCCGCATATAACTCAGCGAAGCATGGTGTCATCGGGTTGACGAAAGTGGCTGCTCTGGAAACAGCAGCAGATGGGATTACGGTGAACGCAATCTGTCCTGGGTATGTCGACACGCCGTTAGTGCGCAATCAGCTAGAAGACTTAGCGACAACACGCAATGTCCCACTTGAATCCGTTCTGGAGGAAGTCATTTATCCATTGGTTCCTCAGAAGCGACTATTAGACGTTAAGGAAATCGCCGATTTGGCACTATTCCTTGCGAGCGATGCAGCTAAAGGCATGACCGGCCAAGCGGTAGTACTAGATGGTGGATATACAGTCCAATAAATGAAGCGTCCTCTCATCTTAGAGAGCCCGCTTTTATTTATCAGAATTTTGCCGGTGCCTGTGCAGCACACATTTATGACAATTCATCGAAGTGTATAAAGATTCATATTTTTAAATTGTGAACATTGACACGAATGGATTCTGAATTTAATTTATTCAATTGTAGTGCATAGTCAGAATAGTTTGCTGCACAGGCACCGCTTATTTGGGCACCGCTTATTTGGCATCGCTTATTTATTTCGTATCTGTTCCATTAAATAATTGACGAAAGCTTCGTCCCGTACAAGCCATGCTTCGTAGTTTCTTTTAAGGAAACGCTCCGCTTCCTCGAAGCTTGTAAAAGGCTGATCTATCTTTTCGTTATTTTGTTTAATGGCCCATGCTTGATCGTCTTCCGGATAGATGAAAAAGCTGTCTTCCATTCGGTTTTTATAGAGGGAACCGAACGAAGAATGTTTCACATTGTAGCGATTACGTCGTGCATCTTCCCTTAATGGCTCCAAGTGGAACGTGTCCAACACAAACTGCTTAAATGCCTCCTTGCTTAACGAGCATCCTGAAGCTTTTGCATGACCGCCTCCGCCGAATTGCCCGGCCACTTCAGATACATCAACATGATCATGGATTGTTCGAAAACCGGCTCGTTTCCCCCCGATATTGAGGATTGCGATGTAATCAAGATGAGGGTATTCTTTGCCCAACTCATTGCCAAGCTCTGAATGGTACGATTCCGCATAAACAATTCCGGCGAATAGGTCTCCGTTTTGCGACTGGACGAGCTCTCGTCTCTTACGGCGAATATACCGTTCAATTTTATCTTCTTCCATATCGAGCAATTTTTTCTCGAATTCATCAAAGTGGAAGTGGTCGTCTGAAAGTAGTCGATCAATCATCTTTTCTTCAAACTCATCAATTGTAATTAGGAAAAAGAGGGCATTAAGACGTTGTGCAGACTGATTATTATTTTTTTCCCATTCCCACGTATCGTACTGCCTGACGAGCTCGACAAATTCAGCTATCGATTCCGATGGTTCCATAAGCTGGTGTGTCACAAGGTATTCATAAAATAGGGAAGTCGCTGAAGTTAATTTACCTTCATCGTCCTCTACGACGACATGACCCCAATCATACTCGTTAAAGTGAAGCGCTGTTTTATGGTGATCAAGCAATTGGACCTTTCCGCCATCTTCATAAAACGACTCAAGCCTCTTCTCGTTTTCTTCATTGACCGACAAATCCGTAATGAACAAAAAAGTTTCCTTATCTTCATTTTCCAAAAACCATTCCACTTCCCGGTCTAAACCAGAAACGGAATTATAGCGCACTTTAACTTGCTTTCCAAAAGCGATCTTCGCTAAAATACCGCAACCAACACCATCCAAATCATTATGCGACAATAATTTATACATATCCATCACTCCTCGAACGACAGTATAGTCAAATTGCGTGGGTGACAGTCATTTATAGATGAATCTAAATGCTATTCATTCAAAAGAAAACCCCCGAATTAACGGGGGTTGGAAATTGGCAATTCGGCAGTGACGCCAAGCTTATCTAGAATGAATGCATAGCATTCCGCCGCTTCTTTCAAGTGGTTGAATCGGCCTGACTTGCCAAAATGGCCGGCGCCCATATTCGTTTTAAGCACGATGACATTATCATCGGTTTTTATTGCTCTCATTCGTGCGACCCATTTGGCTGGCTCCCAGTATCCGACTCGCGGATCGTTCAGGCCGGTAGTGATATACATATGCGGGTAGTTTTTCGCCTCCACATTGTCGTACGGGCTATATGACTTCATATAGAAATAATCCTCCCGATCTTGCGGATTGCCCCACTCGTCCCATTCCAACGTGGTAAGGGGAATCGTGGTATCAAGCATCGTCGTGACGACATCGACGAACGGAACTGCCGGGACGATGACCTGAAACAGCTCGCCAGCCATATTGGCTACTGCACCGACAAGCAAGCCTCCCGCACTTCCTCCGCGAGCTGCCATTAAGTTCGGGCTTGTGTAATCCTGCTCAATAAGATATTTCGCTGCAGCGATAAAATCGGTGAAAGTGTTTCGCTTCTTCTGCATTTTCCCATCCTCATACCAACTTCGTCCCATCTCGGAACCACCACGAACTTGCGCTGTGACAAATACGACACCCTTGTCCAAAAGCGGAATGCGATACGGATCAAAATGCGGATCGCTGTTTGCGCCATAGGATCCATACCCATACAGAATCAACGGCGCTGGTCCATCATCGAACGCACCTTCCCGGTAGACGGCGGTCATTGGCACGTTGACTCCATCTTCCGCTTCCGCCCACAATTGCTCTTGACGATAGTTGGAACGATCATATTCTCCACTAACCGGGGCAACTTGTAGTCGATGCTTCTCTCCTGTCACTAAGTTCAGGCCGAAAGTTGTTTTCGGGGTAAGCAATGACTCGTATTGAAGTAATACTTCCGTCGCCTCATAGCTTTGGTCGGATAAAACAGCAACCGTATAAAGAGGCTCCTCCCATTCAAATCGCTCCAACCCATCGTCCTGTACCTTCCAGATCTGCGTCAATCCATTCTCACGGCCAGCAACTAGCAGCGTGTTGCGGAACGGATATATAGCTTGAAGATAGCGTTCTTCGCTATGCTCAATGATTTTAACCCGTGACTCTAGGTCATTGAGAGGGCAGCGGAGCAATTGAAAGTTCAGTGCTTCTTCGTTTGTCAGTATGAACAGGTCATCTTCCCGATGCTCAACGTCGTATAGAATTCCTTCACGCCGCGCATCCAGCAGTTGCAAAGGGGATAATGGAGCATCTGCATCCAACATGCGGATTTCGCTTGATGTTTTCGAATGTGAATAAACAAAAATAAACTTCCCGCTTTGCGATTTTGACACGAACAATGTAAACGTCTCGTCTTTTTCTTCGAAGACGAGTTCATCATTATCCACGTCACTTCCTAAGCGATGTCTCCATAATCGGTACGGACGTTGATTCTCATCAACCGTAATATAAAAAATATAGTCACCGCAACGACTCCATTCCATGCTGCCATATAAAAAGACATCCGGAATCCGATCGGGCAGAAGCTCGTCCGTTTCCAAGTCCTTAACATGGATTGTATACCGGTCCGTGCCGTCCCGGTTCTCCAAATAAGCGAGTCGGTTTTGATCAGTGCTGATACGTTGCGCCGTCACGCTTAAATAGTCGCTGCCTTCGGCGAGTACGTTCAAATCGAGCACCACTTCCTCCGTCGCTTCCGGCAGAAGCTCGCGGCTTGCCGCCCGCTTGCGTGCATAGATCGGATATTGCTTGTCTTTGTCCAGACGCGAATAGTAGAAAAATGGTCCGTGCTGCACTGGTACTTTCACTTCTGAATCGGGAACCCGGTCAACCATGCTTTCATAAATCTGTTCAGCCTGCTCTTCGAGTGGGCGCATGATCTCCTCAAAATATCGATTTTCTTCCTCTAAATACTCGATGACCTCCGGATTGGTACGATCCTTGAGCCAATAATAGTCGTCTTCGCGCACATCGCCATGCAATTCATGGGGATGGGGAATACGTTTTGCTACAGGTGGTTTCATAAAACCTCCTCCTTTCCCTATAGATAGTAGTTTCGTGACTTCGATTGGGAATCCCTCTTTTTATTTCGAAGTACAAAAAGTACTGAGGGAAGGGTTATACTATATAAAGAAGAAATAAAAAAGGTGGAAACTACTATGACGAAGAAAATTGAGAAGTTGTCATCAGAACAACGGGAAGACTTACTTAAAACATTGAAATCCCGTTTTGAGAAGAACATGGACCGCCACGAAGGTCTTGACTGGGTAAAGATTGAAAACAAGCTTGAAGCGAATGACGAAAAACTGTGGTCGCTCAGTGAAATGGAGAGGACTGGTGGCGAACCGGACGTTGTCGGCTACGACGTCGACAAGGATGAATACATTTTTTACGATTGTTCACCGGAAAGCCCGAAAGGCCGAAGAAGTGTTTGCTATGATCGGGAAGCGCTGGAATCAAGGAAAAAACATAAACCGGAAAACAGCGCAATGGATATGGCAACTGAAATGGGCATTGAGCTATTAACAGAAGAGCAATATCGGATGTTGCAAACACTCGGGAATTTCGATATGAAAACGTCGAGCTGGGTACAGACACCGGCTTCTATTAGAAAGCTCGGCGGAGCCATCTTTTGTGACCGGCGCTATGACACTGTGTTTATGTACCATAATGGAGCGGAATCCTACTATGCTGCCAGGGGGTTCCGTGGTTCGCTGAAGGTCTGAATTTACGGTAGTGGCAAAGATGATCATATGACTACATTAAAAAGGAAGAACATGTCCCTTATATGGGTATTGTTCTTCCTTTTGTTTGAACGAATATATCAATACCTATTTAACTGTAAATGGAATTTGTTTAAAACATACAAAGCCATGTGCATAAAAGACGTTGTTCAAAGTATACAAAGTATTGTCCAAATGGGCTGTGGGGGTGAAAAAAGTTATGCACTGTATCTAGCTGGTGTTTGTGCATTTTGTTTACTAGACATAAAGACCTCTTCCGAAAAGCTATGTATAATAAGTATTGTTCCCAGCGAAAACGTTGTAGAGAGGCGTAAAACAACGAAAAAATGTTTTTCTGCAAAAGTAATTTGATCGCTCGAATAAATATATCTTTAATCACAGCACCGAAAGGGGAATAACAAATGTCTACAATTAATGAAAGTTTCGATACAAAAGCAGTTCCGATCGAACAAACTTCGACATTGGATGAATCACTGCATCCGAAGTCCGATCAGGACCGTACCGTCAAACCTAGAGACTATGTTTTCATGTGGATTGGCGACGGGGTTAACCTCGGGAATATGACATTGGGAGCCAGCGTAATTGTGGCGGGTGTGGCAACATTGAACATCTACCAGACAATTCTCGCAGCATTGATCTCCATCGGGATCATTTCAACTATTTTCGCACTGAATGATCGACTCGGCTATCGAGAAGGTATTCCTTATGTTGTGCAGCTTCGAATGGCATTCGGGATAAAGGGTAAAGTCATTTCTTCCTTATTACGGGGCATACCTGCCATCGTCTGGTACGGAATCCAAAGCTGGATTGGCGGTACTGCGTTAAATGAAATTATGAAGATTGTTACGGATGGATCTTTCAATAATGTTGTTGTCTGCTTCGTAGGACTTCAACTATTCCAAATTGTCCTTTCGCTGTTCGGCTTCCATGCAATCAAATGGGTTGAGACAGTTGCGTCAGTTGTGTTCATGGCGGCACTTGTGTATGTATTTGGAATCCTTATGACTTCCCATACGGCTGACATTGCTCAAAACTGGGTACAAGCTAAAGGTTCATGGGGCTTGCCGTTCTTCGGCCTTATCATGGTCTTCTTAGGAAACTATGCAGGTATCTTTGTAAGTGCCGCAGACTATTCCAGAGAGTTGAAAACTGGCCTGAGCGATAAGAAGCGCGGAGCATTATACTTTATCCCAATTACGATTTCATATGGGTTTGTCATTGTCATCGGAGCGATGCTTGCAGCTGCAACGGGTGTAACAAACCCTGCACAAGCACTTCCGATCATATTGAACAATGATTATGTTTCTGTATTCGTATCAGCATTTATCGTAATTGCGGTTATTGCAACAAATATGGTGGCGAACATCATTCCGCCAGTTTATGTAATTACGATGTTGACGAAACTTAAATATAAACCATCTGCGATCATTACAGGTTTGCTAGCTTTAGGTGCATTCCCTTGGCTGCTTATCCAAGAGTCATCCGCTACAGGTTTGAATATGTTCATTCTTATCTATTCTGCATTCTTGGGGCCGGTTATTTCCATCCTTCTAGTTGACTATTTCATCTTAAGGAAACAGAAAGTGGATATGACGGACTTGTATAATGAAGAGGGATCATTCGCAGGATATAATCCAGCAGGTCTACTTGCCATGTTTATCGGTGCGGCAGCTGCCTTCCTAGAGGTTGAGCTTGCATGGATCATTGGATTAGTAGTGGCAGGGACGTCTTACTATCTTCTATCGAAGTTTGCCTTTAAAGGTTCGAACTTCAAAAAAGGAACGATCTTCGAGAAATAAAAACTTAAGGAAGTACCTCGTGGAGAAACACTCTTCACGAGGTACTTCTGTTGTTCATTCTGCACAATCAGTTAGATAAAATGTATATAATCTTAACCTTCCTTATCCACTATACATAATAAAAGATGATTCTTTTGTTTAAGAGACCTAAAGAAGTATGGCTAGAGAGTATGTATAATGATGTAGTCCATAACTGGTCTCGAATGTTAGTTGTATAAGGAGGAGTTCTTTTGAATCTTTTTAATAGAGAAAAAGCTATGGCTGAAGGCTATAGCAATGATGTATTACCGACAGAGGAAGCGGATCGAAAATGGGGCGTTAGCAACTTTTTCACTGTTTGGATGGGTTCTGTTCATAACATTCCAAACTATATTGCCATTGGCGGTCTGTTTGCTTTAGGATTGTCAGTCGGTCAAGTTTTCGCAGCGATAATGGTTGCCTCTGTTGTCATAGCAGCGATGCTCGTCCTGAATGGCCACGCGGGGTCGAAATACGGCTTGCCGTTTGCGATGTTGCTGCGTTTATCATATGGACCTAAAGGTGCAATGATACCGGGCGTGTTACGTGGAGTTATTTCCGCGATTATGTGGTTTGGGTTTCAAACGTACGCAGGTAGCCAAGCATTATCAATCTTAATCGGGAAGCTTTGGCCGACGTATTTAACGTTAGGCGGAGATTGGAACCTTTTAGGATTGACATTGCCGGCATTAATTTCGTTTTTACTCTTCTGGTTATTCAATGTTGCTTTGATTTATGGAGGAATGGGTTTCCTAGGGAAATTTACAAATATCCTCTCACCGCTTGTGTACATCGTGTTTGGTGGAATGGCAATTTGGGCCATTAACTTAGCGGGCGGAATTGGACCGATTTTGTCGTATACGGGCTCGGGAGTTGCAGGGAATAAAATCGTTATCTTCATTGCTGCCATCACAGCAGTAATTGCAGCATGGGCAGCACCGATTGTAAACATTTCAGATTTCACAAAGCTAGCTAAATC
Organism: Sporosarcina pasadenensis; assembly: GCF_047228845.1. Classification (NCBI taxonomy): domain Bacteria; kingdom Bacillati; phylum Bacillota; class Bacilli; order Caryophanales; family Caryophanaceae; genus Sporosarcina; species Sporosarcina pasadenensis. The sequence goes on along the minus strand of NZ_JBFEGM010000010.1, from coordinate 96,225 downwards.
TACGAAGACGCAAGCTATTGGACAAACTGCAGGACTTGTTGTCGCATACCTATTGTTTGCGGTGGCAAGTATCGCGATTATTGTCGGTTCTGAAATCGCTTTCGGAACACCGATATGGAATGTACTTGATGTTGTAGCTCGATTTGATGGTACATTTGCAGTCGCTATTTCTGTTTTAACACTGTGCTTAACTACTTTATCCGTTAACGTTACGGGAAATATAGTACCTGCCGGTTACCAATTGGCATCCTTATTCCCTAAAAAACTTACTTTCAAATCCGGCGCAATCATTGCAGCGATCATTGGGATTCTTGTAATGCCATGGAAGTTGATGGAGAGCGCAACAAGTATTTTCACATTCTTAAACATTATCGGTGGGATATTAGCTCCTGTTACTGGCATCATGTTAGCTCAGTATTTCATCATTTCTAAAAAGAATGTTGACTTGAATGCTCTGTATGAAGCCAAAAAGGGAAGGTACTACTATACAAAAGGCTTCAATGTAAATGCGATTGTAACAACAATTGTTGCAGGCGTTGTTTGTTTGATCGGCAATTTTGTTCCCTTCTTAAAACCGCTTTACGATATGTCCTGGTTTGTCGGGATCATTACAGCGTTCATTCTTTACACGGCGCTTGAATTGCCACATGGAAAAGGAAAATTATTCGAAAAAACTCCAGAGTTAAATAAGGAGAATAGTTAAAGTAAGATATGTCGAAACTGTTGTTTGGCTTATAAAGTTGTTGAATGTAAAAATTATTGATAGTTGAAAGGGGAATTTCAAATGGCATTTGATTTGGTTATTAAAGGCGGAAATGTTGTATTGCGTGACGGTGTTTACAAAGTTGATATCGGGATTAAAGATGAAAAGATTTCTTGCATCGCGGAAACGATTACGGATGATGCGAAAGAGGTCATTGATGCAACTGGCCAATATGTAATGCCAGGAATGATCGATACACATGTTCACATAAGCGAACCTGGACGTGCAGAGTGGGAAGGTTTCGAGACGGGATCGAAATCATTAGCTGCTGGAGGAACGACTAGCTATGTGGAAATGCCGCTGAATGCCCTGCCAGCAACAATCAATAAAAAGGCATTGGATCTTAAGCTGGAAGCAGCTGTTAACCAAAACTATGTTGACTACGCATTTTACGGCGGACTCGTACCTGAGAACTTGGACAATCTAAAAGAATTGGCTGACGCAGGCGTTCTTGCTTTCAAATGCTTCCTATCCGATATTACAAGTGATATTCCGGAAGACTTCGTAAATGTGGATGACTTCACATTATACAAAGGCATGCAAAAGCTCGCAGAACTTGATCAGATCCTATGCATCCATGCGGAAAACGCATCCGTTACGTCTGGACTTGCGAAGGAATACGCGAGAGAAGGCAAAAACTCTGGCGTGGAATATGCGGAATCACGCCCAATATTCACAGAAGTGGAAGCTGTTCAACGTGCTATTCTGTTTGCTAAAGAAACGGGATGTAAATTGCATCTAGTTCATATTAGTACTTCAGAGGCAATCCAGACAATCTTGAAGGCGCGTGAAGAAGGTGTAGATGTTACGGTTGAATCATGCCCGCATTATTTCGCATTCACTGCCGATCAAGTTGACGAGATTGGTCCACGAGCAAAATGTCAGCCTCCAATTAGAAAAGCGGAAGATCAAGCAAGATTATGGGACGAGCTTTTAGCTGGGAATATCGACTGGCTAACGTCTGACCACTCACCATGTACGGAAGACTTGAAGCAAGGGAACATTTGGGAAGCGTGGGGCGGTATTAGCGGCGCGCAAAACAACGTAGACCTTATGTTTGACTTGGCTGTTAAACAACGTGGACTTCCAGTTCATAAATTTGTCGAGTTGATCGCAACGAATCCATCTGAGCGTTTCAACATTCCACATAAAGGTGAAATCGCTGTTTCAAAAGATGCGGATATCATTTTAGTAGACCCTAACCAGTCTTATACGGTGAAAAGGGAAGACCTTTACTATAAAAACAAACATAGTGCATACGAAGGCAGAAAAATCGACTGCCGCGTAACAAAAACAATCGTTCGCGGAAACGTCGTATTTGATCTTGAACAAGGAATCGTGGGAGAGCCGGTCGGCAAACTGATTTCTGCTAAATAAATGATTCAAATAAACCCATTGCCATTGCCAGCTACAGCAATGGCAATGGGAAATAGCTTTTTGGAGGAATGAAATATGACTACATACGATTTGATCATTAAAAACGGAAAGATAGTTACTGCAGAATCCATTATTCAAGGGGATATTGCGATTAAAGACGGTAAAATTAAAGAAGTATCTCCATCACTTGAAGGTTCAGCTGACCGAGTGATCGATGCAAAAGGACTTCATGTTTTGCCTGGATTGATCGATACGCATGTTCACTTTAATGAGCCGGGGAGAACGGAATGGGAAGGTCTTGCTACAGGAAGCCGTAGCTTAGCTGCTGGCGGAGCGACTTCTTTCTTCGATATGCCGTTGAACAGCACTCCTCCGACGATCAATAAAGAAAATCTAGACTTGAAAAAGGCATGTGCAGAAGAGAAATCAGTCGTCAATCCTTATTTCTGGGGTGGTCTAGTTCCTGAGAATATTGCTGATCTGAAAGAGCTTCACGAAAACGGGGTTATTGGCTTCAAAGCATTCATGTCCCCAAGCGGAATTGCCGACTTTAATCATGTCGACGATGAAACGATCTTCAAAGGAATGAAAGAGATCGCATCTTTTGGATCGCTTCTTGCGGTTCACGCTGAAAGCACTGTCATCTGTGATCAGCTTGCTGAAGAAAAACAAAAGCAAGGGAAAACGACTGCGAGAGATTTCGTAGAATCACGACCAATCATTTCGGAAATTGAAGCTGTCAGAAGAATTATCTCTTATGCAGAAGCGACTGGCTGTAAATTGCACGTTGTCCATGCGAGCAGCAGAAAAGTAGTTGAGATCATTACTGAAGCTAAACAGCGTGGCGTTGATATTACGGTCGAAACGTGCCCACATTATTTAGCTCTAAATGTACAAGACTTTGAAGAAAAAGGCGGATTGGCGAAATGCTGCCCTCCACTACGTGATGAGAACGAAGTCGAAGACCTATGGGCTGCTGTAGCGAATGGGGAAATTAACGTCATCGCATCTGACCATTCTCCAGCTCCAGCGTCTATGAAAACAATAACAGATAACTATTTCGAAGGTTGGGGCGGAATTTCAGGTGCTCAATCAACACTAAACATCATGTTGACTGAAGGGTACTTCAAACGCAATCTTCCTTTAGAGAAAATCGTTGCGTTAACAGCGACAAACCCAGCTAAATTGTTCGGTCTTGAAAATAAGGGAACAATTGCAGAAGGCTATGATGCTGACATTGCGATTGTTAACTTGGAAGAAAGCTTTGAACTTAAAAATGAAGATCTGTTCTACCGGCACCAGCATTCTCCGTATGTTGGCATGACGTTTAAAGGAAAAGTCAAAACGACAATTGTTAATGGGGAAGTTGTATTTGAAAACGATGAAATCGTCGCTGACAAAACAATCGTTGCCCAATAATAATAAAAAAACCAAAACCCGATTTGAACCGGGTTTTGGTTTTTTGTTCTTTATGATTCCTGCTCTTTAAGAATTGATCCGATCAATAATGCGACACGTATACGCAACGAATGGGCAGGATCTCGGAAAGAGCAGCTCAGCAATTCTTCAGCTTTCTCAATCCGGTATTTAACCGTATTTCGATGGATGAACAATCGTCGTGACGTCTCAGAGATTTCACATTGGGAATCAAGGTACACTTGAATCGTTTTGACTAATTCCTGATTTTCTTTTGTCTTCGGATGGGCAAGCGACTTTAATGTGTTTTCATACAGTGCTTTTAAATCCTTTTTCGGAATCGTATTCAATAAATCTTCAAGTTCTTTCATTTTATAAAAGTTGATGAACCCAAGCATATTCATATCATAGCCGCTCATAATTGCTTCACAAGCTTCAGAATAGGCGGTTGTTATATCTTTAATGGATTGAACTGTATTGCTGACACCGAAAGAAATTGAATAATCGCCTTGCAAGCTCGCTTGACATTTATTGACGAATTCGGTTACTTCGTTTGGATCTGCTTCATTGCCATCGGCATATTGCAAGATCATGACGAAATATTTTTCCTTCGTGAATAAAACTCCTTCCAAGTTGCTATGAACAATTTCATCTTCAAGCTGGTCATATATGCTGTTGTATAATTCTCCGGCTTTTTTCTCGTACAACTGAAGATCCTCGTAGTTCTGCCCTTTCTGGTCGACAGTACAAACAATACAAATATTACTCAAATCCTCATTCAAACCATAGTAATTGGCGCGGCTTAATATTTCTTCATCGGAATGGATTCTATTTTCAATTAGATCATCGAAGAAATTATTCTTCAAAAGCCTAGAATTTTCTTCAATTGCCTGCTCTTTAATAATGGTAAATGTAATAACGTTGCCGGCCTGTTCAATCGCCATTTGTGAAGATGGGTACGGCAAAGTCATTGAATCAACGATGACGAGCATGCTTGGATGCTGCCGTTTTGTTTGAACAGAGAAAGTGGAAATGGATTGGTGCTCTCTAGATGGAACGGTAAATGTGCACCCTGCTCGGGCCGCAGTCAAGTCTTCCTTCACTTTCGCAATGATTTCTTGTTCGACTATTTTCATGGAATCCATGCGGAAATCATGGCTATGGGCGATTTTTTCTCCCCTATGATTTAGTAACAGGGTTGGCCGTGATAGAAAATGACCTAATTGCTCGATGAGTGCAGTTAAACTATAGCCTTTAATCATCATGTCTGAAAACTCTTTTTGAACATGCAAGGCATAGTACAGCTGTTCAGCTTCGGCATCATTTAAATAATTCAAGATGTGGCGCGAAACTTCACCTAATGTATGCTTTGTCGGTAGATCGATAATCGGAAATGCCAGATCATCAGCCAACAATTTAACTTCAGTCGGCAATTCCTTAAAGAAACGGTTGATCTTAATGACAAGGCCTGAACAATTTAAATTATGCATTTGTCTAATTAACTCGCAGAACAGTTCCGGATCATCTTTAAACGCATATCCGGTTGAAAGGAGTAAGTGATTTTCATTCAAAAAATTAATGACATCAGGTGTATCGGATATATTTACAAACTGTACATTTCTAGTTAAACCGCGATGACCTGCAAGCACGACACTATCTTTCATGCCTTCCAATATAAATAAATCATTTACTGTTTTCATAAGAATTACCTCATTTTCAAGATTTCCCTCGAGAAATATTCACCTACTTATTTTACGTTAAAAGTAAACAAAAATCAAGTCGGAATTTGTTCATAGTAAACAATGAAATTTTCGATAGATAACTGTAGACTAGAATAGATAAAGGTTAAAAATAAGGGAAAGCTATAGAATGGAAATAATCAAGTTTTGGGGTGAAAGTATGTCTGATCGTAACAGTCGTGCGTTTGTTTTGACCGCCCTTGCAGCGAGTGAAGATATTTCCCGTATCCTTGAAGAGAATCCTAAAGGTCATGTCCATAGTGTTTTTAATACAAGCTTCAATTTAGCTTTCGGTGAACATCTCGTCCATATTGGGGCATTGGAGAATGGTCTCGCTCCGTTCGGAATTGGAATGGACCAAGCGAACGCAACGCTGCTGACAAAGTTGCTTGCTGTAGACTTGGAAGTTTTATGGGATAAAATGTCTATGTCATTGCTTTTTCCAAAAGGGATTACCCTATCGATGTCTCAGGTGAAGTGGTCAAACCATAAGCTACAACCGTTTTCTTACGACCTGCTACATCTGGAAAATAATTTTCGGTTTATTGCAGAGAGGATTCTGCAAGCCGATTGGCAAACAGGTTTAGCTCAAACAGAAGAGGAAAAAAAGCGCATCATTCAATATATAGTCGATCCTTCATCATCCGTTGATGAGTCTCCCGTTCTGGATAAATTGGATAGCCTGAAAACTCTTGTCCGTCATCATGAACATGACGCAGAAAAAGTCTTCGACTATTGGATTGGCAGAGGGCTCGGACTTACTCCTAGCGGAGACGATTGTATTACAGGGATCTGCGCCGTCCTTTCAGCTTTAGATGGTGTCGACAAAACATTTCTGGACAAACTGAACTCTTATTTGGAGGAGCGCGGTCGAAAGCGGACGACGTATGTTGCTCTTGAGTATCTCCTCTATGCAACTGAAAACAAATATCATTCCCATCTCCTGCAGTTATGTTATGTTTTAGATAAACCGCGAGGGCCTGAATTTTTGAAAGCTCTTGAAGAGATGAAGGAAATCGGCCATACATCAGGCGCGGATACATTAGTAGGTATGTTAATCGGCATGAAAGCTGCCGTGATTCATTAGAAGAAAGGTGATTGTCATTAACGTTAATGAGTTATTAAAATCAAGTAACTGGATTTCGGGCTTACAGTGGCTCTTTTTTATTTTTACAAATATCGTCGTCATACCAATCACTGTCGGAGCGGCCTTTGACCTTTCTCCAGAGACGATTGTCAATATGCTTCAGCTTTCCTTTATCGTCACAGGTCTTGCATGTATCGTTCAAGCGTTTCTAGGGCATAAACGTGCCATCATGGAAGGGCAATCAGGGCTTTGGTGGGGCGTCATTTTGACGCTTTGCACGACGGCTGCAGCTCAAGGGATGCCATTGCATATTCTTGGGGGCAGCTTGACGGTTGGAATTATCATTGTCGCGATTATTACGACTTTAATTGGTGTAACAGGGCTCGGGCCTCGTATAGCAAAATTATTCACCCCTGCGGTGATGGCTGTATTTATGTTCTTGTTCGGATGTCAATTGATCGGCATCTTTTTAAAGGGGATGCTCGGTATTCCTTTTGGTAACCAGGCGACAAACCCACATATCAATTTATCCGTTTCACTATTATCGATTGTCATTGCGATACTGGTCATCGTCATTAGCGTGAAGGCACCTTCAAGTGTACGACGCTATGGTTTGCTAATCGGGATTATCGTCGGTTGGGTCGCTTATGCACTTATTTTCAAGCCGGAAAGCACAATTAGCGAAACGACGAAATTCACGCTTGAATTATTCCCATTAGGGAAGCCTGCATGGGACATCGGTATTATCATTACGACTGTTTTAGCGGGATTATTGAACACGGCAAATACGTTTGGCGCGTTAAAAGGAACTGAAAGCATGTATGAGGTGGAAACGACGAAGTCCGAGTACAGAGCGTCGTTTACGATTACAGGTGTTTTCACGTTTATCGCAGGAATTTTTGGCCTTGTTCCAAATTCACCTTTCGTTTCGTCGATTGGCTTCTTAAGTCAAACAGGGATCATCCATAGGATTCCGTTTGTTATTGGTGGATTCATGTTCCTCGTAATGGGACTTATTCCGCCACTAGGCCACTTTTTCTCGCAGCTTCCGTTAAGCATCGGAAGCGCAGCATTGTTTGTTTCGTATTTGCTCCTGTTGAATTCTTCGTTGAATTTCTTCAAGCAAGTTGAATACAACACGGTCAACGTGTACCGTTCTGCTGTTCCTTTGTTCGTCGGAGTTGTGATTATGACTCTTCCTGCATCTTATTTCATCACCATTCCAAGCATCGTCCGCCCATTGCTTAGCAGCGGATTGCTCGTCGGGATCATTCTCGCACTTCTGTTGGAAAACCTATTCAAGTGGGATAAATACGGTGTAGAAGTGAAGACGGAGCAAGAGGAAAGCACAAAGTCTGTTTCCTAAATAAAAACCTTTATTAAATCAAAATGATGAATATATATAATGAAAAGGGCGTGAGATAGATCTCACAGCCCTTTTCACTTACTTCAAGTTATTATTTAAGAATGTAATCACTTCTTCGAAAGCGTTTTGCACGATTGGGCTTTGCCAATCTTCGTCGAAAGAATGCTTGCCTTCTGGAATTGTGACCAGTTTACCTTCCACCCTGTTTTCCTTTAACTTCTCTGCGAATAAAACGGATTGCTCATAAGGGACATCTTCATCTTCCGTTCCGTGCAATAGAAGTGTTGGCGGAAAATCAGCTTGAATGTTGAAAAGAGGGCAGTACTTCGATAGTTCATCTTTCGAGATAATCGGAATAAGTCCACTCAATTCTTCGATCCAAACTCCATGCTGCCTTGCGTGCATATAGATGGCGTAACGCTTTTCAATTGGGCCGACAGAAATGATTTCATCAGATACGAGCATTTTCGCAAGTTCCCTCGGCACATTTGTCATAGCTGCATAATGGGGGCTTGGTTTCACTGCCCAGTCTCCGGTAATATCACCGTAACCGTAAAACGAGACGATCGCTTTCGGCTTATTCGTAAATGTTCCTGTTAAAAGTGACAGGTATCCGCCCGCAGAGCTTCCGATGACAGCTATTTTTTTTGGATCATAATCAAACTGCTTAACACCTTCGTTTTCCACCCAACGGAGGGCGTCAACAATATCCTCTTGAATAGCAGGAAGTTTGGATTCGGGCGCTAAACGGTAATCGATTGAAAAAATATTAAAACCCGCTTGCTGGTAAAACTCAATCTGTTCGGATTTCATATCTTCGCGCGAGCCCCAAACAAGGCCTCCGCCGTGAATAAAGACAATGACAGGGCGAGACTTTTCGGATGCGGGATAAAAATCGCCTTTAAGCTCGAAGTTCTGTTCCTGTTTATAGATAACAGTTGTTTTCAATGTGAGTCACACTCTTTCCTTCAATAGATAAGTTATATTTTATTATTGTATAATAAGATGAATGATATTTCGAGATAAGGACTTTTAGATACATGGAAAGGACTGCCGCAAATGGAGTTGAAAATAAGAGATTTATTAGCGATGGAGTCCATGAAGGAAGCTGAGGTTTTAGGCGGCCGCAATTATATTAACAATGTAATTGAAGGCGTGACGATCATGGAAGGCCCTGATATTGCAAATTGGATTAGGGGTGGGGAAGTGATCTTAACGAGCCTCTATTCAATCCGGAACTTCACTGAAAAAGAGCAAAAGGATTTCATTGCTCAATTAGCTGAGAAAAGAGTAAGCGCCCTTGTTATTAAGAAGCATAGTGAGGAAATTTCAGATCAATTGCTTGAAGCGGCCGATAGGAATAGGATGCCAATCATCCTACTCCCTCAAGAGGTTCCATTTGTGGATGTCATGTATCCAATCATGGGGGAGCTTTTTAATAAGCAAGTGACAAAACTGCAATACTATAAAGAGATCCATGATCGATTCACGGCATTATCCCTTGCCGACAAAGGGCTTGAGAAGATTATCCATACACTTGAAGAGTTGATCGGAAATCCGGTCGCGTTGTTTGATCGGAATTTCAGCTGTATCGTATCGACTTATCCTGAGCTTGAAAAGTTTGAAATGGTGGAGAAAGTCCACTTTTACGAACGGACAGCGGGCATTAAATTCCCGCACTATCGGCAAATTGTAAAATATCCGGAACTGAATAATATTAAAGGCCATCAAATTGTTGTACCAATTGAAACGTTAAACCATAATAAAATGTATTTGCTCATCGGTGAGATTAATAAATCATTAGGTGAACTCGACTTGATTGCTGTAGAGAACGCGGCAATATCATTATCCCTCGAATTAGTGAAGCAATTTGCGGTCGCTGAAGTTGAGAATAAATATAAAAATGATTTGATCGAGGAACTGATTAGCGGAAAAATCCAATCGATTAACGCCATATATGAAAAGGCGAACTTGATCGGCTGGGATCTCGACGGATCCTTTGCTGCAGTGCTCTTCAAGATCAACCGTTTTACAGACGTCGTATTAGAACAGAAAAGCGACCTATCCGACCGAAGCCATTTCCTTGCGCATGAGGCGATCCATCATTATTTGCCAAATGGCATCATTTCCAACAGAAGCAATCTCTTTATCGTCCTTTGGAAAGTGGAGGAGGCGAGCAAAGACGATGTTTCGTGGATGGACGAAATTACAAAAACGTCAGAGGCGATTCAAGCGCTCGTCAAAGGGCAAATTAAAGACATCGCAGTGCAAGTCGGGATAGGGGGAGTAGTGAACGATATTACCGAAATCCCTAAAAGTTATAGAGAAGCCCAAGATGCTCTCGATTTAGGTGAAACGTTAAATGGCTTAGATTCGGTCACCGCCTTTTCGGAATTAGGGATATTCAGATTGCTTCGCCATATTAAAGATTCTTCCGCACTTGTCCAATTCATTCCACAATCCCTCAATGAACTGCTTGACTACCAACAAGCAAATCAAGCGGATTTGTTGAAGACATTGCAAACCTTTTTGGATTGCAATCAGAACATTGCCCAAGCGGCCAAGCTTCTCTTCGTTCACTATAAAACGGTTGTATACCGTTTGGAGAGGATTAAGGAAATTACAGGAATGGATTTCAACGATTCGGAAGAAATGTTATCTGTGCGAGTCGGGCTTAAGATTTATGAACTGATACAACGCGAAAAAGAAGAATAGGAAAGGAGGCAACGTATGTTGCCTCTCTTTTTTTCATTTTAGTAATAAGTTATCCATAATGGTCAAAAATAAGATGAATCTTTATCCTTGTATGCAAAAGATTATTTCATATGAAACGTTTACAATTAATAGTGGTGCATATGACATGCATGAAAACTAAAACAAAGAGTTGACTAGGAATACATCTTTCGGTGAAATGACTAGCAATTTATACATAGCGAGAAAAAGGGAGGTGTAACATAGTGAACGAAATTAAAGATACTTTACAAAAGCTTGATCATCTTGCTGAAGAAACAGCAGGCAAGCTTGAATGGTTGGCTGAATTCGGAAAAGATTCCGAAGGCGGAGTATCTCGTTTGCTGTACACGAAAGAATGGGTTGAAGGGCAACATGCTTTGAAAGAATGGATGGAGAGCGAAGGCCTGGAAGCTCGATTTGATGAAATTGGAAATTTATACGGAACGATAAAAGGTAAAAATACGAATGAAACGGTTTTAACTGGCTCCCATGTTGATACCGTGACAAACGGCGGCCGTTTCGATGGCGCATATGGAATTGTAGCTGGGATCATTGCGTTGAAATACTTAAAAAAGCATTTCGGTGAACCGGTTAGAAACATTGAAGTCGTTTCAATGGCTGAAGAAGAAGGCAGCCGTTTTCCTTACTCGTTCTGGGGTTCCAAAAACATTGTCGGCTTAGCGAAGCGCGAAGACGTTGAAACAATCAAAGATTTCGATGGTGTTCCATTTGTCGAAGCGATGAAGGAAGCAGGCTTCGGTTTCGGAGATGAATCAAAAGGTCCTCGTGAGGATTTGAAAGCATTCGTCGAAGTGCATGTCGAACAAGGCAGCGTTTTGGAAACCGAAAAAACGGCAATTGGTGTAGTCAACAACATTGTTGGACAAAGACGGTATACGGTTGAAATAACAGGTCAAGCTAATCATGCTGGTACAACACCAATGGGTTATCGAAAAGACGCTGTGTTTGCGGCTAGCCAAATGGTCCATGAAATTATTTCGATGGCAAGAGCTGCCGGAGATCCACTCGTCACAACGGTTGGAAAATTCGAAGCTTCTCCAAACATCGTCAATGTAGTGCCAGGAAAAGCTATGTTTACAATTGATGTTCGTCATACTGATAAAGAGGCAATCGTTTCATTTACAGAACAAATGACGGCTAGAATGCAGGACATCGCCAAAGAGCACGAAGTTGAAATGAACATCGATCTATGGATGGATGAAGATCCAGTTCCTATGGATGAAAAAATCGTTGAACTCATTGAAAAGCAATGTAGAGATAACGGCCTCAATTTTAAGGTAATGCACAGTGGCGCTGGACACGATTCCCAAATCTTTGCTCCAGTCGTACCGACAGCTATGTTGTTTGTTCCTAGTCTAAAGGGAATCAGCCACAATCCTGCAGAGTTTACAGAACCTGCAGATTTGGCGGAAGGCGTAAAAGCACTTATTGGCGCTCTTTATGAATTAGGTTATAAAGAATAATTCGCAGTCAATTTGTTGTGTAAATACCAGGTGTACTCCTGGAAATATAAACAAACAGAGGAGAATGTAACGATGGGTTATCCAAAAGATATACTTTCAAGCAGGTCAATTATTAAACCAGGTCAATATGCGCTAATCGCTCCAGAAGGTTTAGTGAATAACGTTATCCCTGGATTTGAAAATTGCAGAATCTCCATTTTGGCTTCACCGAAGCTGGGCGCTGGCTTTGTCGACTACATGGTAACAATGCATGAAGGCGGAAAGAATAGCGAAGGCTTCTGTGGTGAAGAAGACGTACAATGCTTTGTTTACGTTATTAGCGGAAAAGTGAAAGCGAAAGCAGACGACCAGGAGTTCATTCTGGAAGAAAGCGGCTACCTATATTGCCCACCAGGCGTGAAAATGTATTTGGAAAATATGGAGTCTGGCGATTCCCGCTTGTTCCTATACAAACAAAAACATATTCCATTAAAAGATGGACGCAAACCTTGGGTCGTTTCCGGCCATGCGAATGACATCGAGTACATGGACTATGACGACATGCACAACGTTCACCTGAAAGATCTATTACCGTTGGATCTTGAATTTGATATGAACTTCCACATTCTTTCATTCGATCCGGCAGCAAGCCATCCATTTGTTGAAACACATTATCAAGGACATGGCGCTTACCTATTGTCAGGAGAGGGTATGTATAACCTTGACAACGAATGGATTCCAGTTAAAAAAGGCGACTACATTTTTATGGCGCCATATGTGCATCAAGCAGCGTATGCAGTTGGAAGAGAACCATTGACTTATGTTTATTCTAAAGACTGCAATCGGGATGCATCATTATAATAATCCCAGTGAAGAGGTGTCATGATGAGAGTAAGTAGAGAAGATCTAAAAGGTCTAATCAAAACAAAGCTTCAAAAAGCCGGCCTGAAAGAGGAACATGCTGATGTCGCGGCAGACGTATTGACGTTTGCCGACGAACGAGGCATTCACTCCCACGGTGCAATGCGCGTGGAATATTATGCTGAAAGAATCGCAAAGGGCGGGATGAATACAAACCCTGACTTTAGATTCGAAAAAACTGGTCCGGCCACTGGAGTATTCCACGGAGATGGCGGAAATGGCCATACAGCAGCGAAACTAGCCATGGATGAGGCAATCAAAATGGCGAAAGAAAGTGGAGTTGCGATCGTTGGAGTTAGAGATATCTCTCATAGCGGAGCAATTTCTTATTTCACAAACCAAGCTGCAAGTGAAGACTTGGTCGGCTTCTCGGTTTGCCAATCAGATCCGATGGTCGTTCCATTTGGAGGCGCTGAGCCTTATTATGGAACGAATCCAATCGCTTTCGCAGCACCAAGCAACGATGGCAGAATGATTACATTGGATATGGCAACGACAGTACAAGCTTGGGGGAAAATTCTTCATGCTCGTTCTAAGAACGAATCAATCCCGAATACATGGGCAGTTGACAGCAATGGAGAACCAACGACAGATCCGATGAACGTTAATGCATTGCTTCCGATTTCAGGTCCAAAAGGTTATGGCCTTGCGATGATGGTAGATGTGTTATCTGGAATTCTTCTCGGACTTCCGTTCGGTAACAAAGTTTCCTCTATGTATGAAGATTTATCCGAATATCGAAAATTAGGTCAGCTTCATATTGTCATTAATCCGGCATTCTTTACGGCATTAACTGGATTCAAAAACGACATCACTCAAACGATGGAAGATTTGAATCAAATCAAGCCTGCACCGGGCTTCTCGAAAGTCCTTTACCCAGGTCAAAACAATGATGTCGTTATCGACGACTACAAAGAAAACGGTATTGAAATTGTAGATGATATTTATGAGTATTTAAAATCCGATGTCATCCATAATAATCAATATGATCATAAGAACCCATTCGCTGAATAATATTCGATATTTGAATATAGATAAACCGGTTGAAGAACTTAATAGGGGTGAGTGGAATGAGATTAAGTAGTGAGCAGTTGAATGAGTTGATTACGAAAAAGCTGCATAAGGCAGGGTTAACCGAGGAACATGCACGTGGCGTTGCAGACGTGCTCGTTCATGCGGATGCCAGGGGAGTTCATTCTCACGGAGCGATGAGAGTTGAATATTATGCAGAGCGAATTGCTAAAGGCGGACTTAATGCGAATCCTGATTTCACATTTGAGAAAACGGGTCCTTGCACAGCTGTATTTGACGGCGACAATGGAGTAGGTCATGTCGCTGCGAAATTAGCGATGGACGAAGCAATTCAAATGGCAAAAGAAAATGGAGTAGCTGTTGTTGGTGTAAGAAGAATTGGCCATAGCGGTGCCCTTTCTTACTTTGTTCAACAAGCTGCCAACGAGAATTTGATTGGTATTTCAGTTTGCCAATCAGATCCGATGGTTGTTCCTTTCGGCGGATCAGAGCCATATTACGGAACAAATCCAATTGCTTTTGCGGCACCAGGCAAAAACGGGGAGAACATTACATTTGATATGGCAACAACCGTTCAAGCTTGGGGGAAAATTCTTCATGCTCGATCAAAAAATGAATCCATTCCTGATACATGGGCAGTTGATAGCGAAGGAAAGCCCACAACCGATCCATTTAAAGTGAATGCTTTAGTGCCAATCGCTGGACCTAAGGGATACGGACTCATGATGATGGTTGACGTTCTATCTGGAATTCTGCTTGGACTTCCATTTGGAAACAAAGTTTCGTCAATGTACCATGATCTCACCGAATACCGAAATCTTGGACAACTTCATATTGTTATTAATCCGGAATATTTCACAGGATTAAATGCGTTCCAGGAAAGTATTGCTACAACAATGAAAGATCTTAATAACATTAAACCGGCTCCTGGTTTTGATCACGTTTCCTACCCTGGACAAAGAAGTGCTGAAAGGGAGAAACAATACGAGGAAAACGGAATTGAGATTGTAGATCATATTTACGAATATTTAATTTCAGACGTTGTTCATAACAATGCTTACGATAATAAGAGCCCTTTTGCTAAGTAAGAAGGAGAAAGGGTGGTCATCCTGAGTGGCCACCCGCTTTTCTGTGCAAATTTTACGTAGGTTTCTTCAATTTTCTGTCAAAAATGCAAGTACAAAAAAATTCTAAAGAGGTGCGTGAAAACATGCTTTATACGATTGTCAAACAGAATTCATACCAGGATTCAGTTAACCTAATGCTTCTCACGAATAAAATTTCAACAATGGAAGGCGTTAACAAAGTTCAAGTCATGATGGGTACGCCTGCTAACAAAGACATTTTCAAAACTGCTGGCCTTTTCACTGAAGAGCTTGAAGGCGCAGCATCAAACGATATGTGTATCGTTCTTGACACGGATCAAGAAGAGAAAATCCAAGAAGTGCTTGATGAAGTTGATAACTACCTAAGCAACCAAGCGATCAGCGCTGGTAAAGAATCTTTCGAAACTGTTAACTCATGGGACAAAGCTGTAAATGCACTTCCTGATGCAAACATTGCAATCATCTCTACACCAGGCCAATACGCTGCTGAAGAAGCGGAAAAAGCGCTAGACAGAGATATGCACGTAATGATTTTCAGTGACAACGTTACGACTGAAGACGAGCGCCGCATTAAAGAAAAAGCTCATGAAAAAGGTCTTCTCGTTATGGGTCCTGATGCTGGTACAGTAATCGTTTCCGGTGTTCCACTTGCATTCGCAAACGTAGTGAAAACAGGCAAAATCGGTGTAATCGGAGCTTCCGGAACGGGTATCCAAGAAGTTACGACTGAAATCGACCGTCTAGGCGCAGGTGTGAGCCATGCAATCGGTACGGGCGGCCGCGACCTTTCTGACAAAATCGGTGCAATTACAATGTTGGACGGCTTGAAAGCATTGGCACAACATAACCAAACAGAAGTGATCACACTTATTTCTAAGCCACCTGCAAAAGAAGTTCGTGACGAAGTTGTCAGCTTGCTACACAGCATTTCTAAACCGGTTGTTGCAATTTTCCTTGGAGAAGAGCCACATAACCATGAAGGAAATGTGTACTATGCAAACACGCTTGAAGAAACAGCAGCACTTGCTGTTGATCTCGTAAAAGGCAACCCAATCAAACCAAATTACAATCACCTTGAAGACGAAGTACCTGCAGTAGACTTGAAACCTGAGCAAAAAACAATCAAAGGTTTATATTCCGGCGGAACGCTTGGATATGAGGCAGCTACTTTGATCAGCAGAGGTTTGAACCTTGGAGAAACTGAACATGACCAAGCTGGCTACCTTCTAAATGCAAACGGCTTTGAAGTAATCGACCTTGGTGACGACGTTTACACGCAAGGTAAACCACACCCAATGATCGATCCGGATACAAGAATTCAATTCTTCCAAAAAGCTGCACAAGATGAATCAACAGCTGTTATCCTGTTTGACGTTGTTCTTGGATACGGTGCACACGACGATATGGCAGGCGCATTGCTCCCTGGTATCGAAAAAATCCAAAACGAAACAAAAGCAGCTGGCAGAAACATCTACTTCGTTGCAACTATTTGCGGTACTGACCAAGATCCACAAAACATCGATGAGCAAAAAGCTAAACTCGAAAAAGCTGGCGTTATCATTCGTGATAGCAACAACCAAGCGACTCTTACTGCTTTGGCAATGCTTGGCATTCAAGTTGAAGAAGGTACGAAAGAAGTCGTTCCAGCAAAAGAAACTGCTACTGTTGAGTTTACAGTTTCAGAAGCGATCGAGAAGTTATTGAATGAAAAACCAAGCGTAGTTAACGTTGGATTGAAGAAATTCACAGAATCGGTTACTGCAAACGGTGGCAGAGTTGTTCAATATGACTGGCGTCCAGTTGCTGGCGGAAATCCAAGACTTCGCAAAATCTTGAGTCTCCTTAAGTAAGCTCGAGCTGAACGCAGATAAGGTTCTAAGAAATATTGAATTTTCAGGAGGAAACCATAATGTACGGACAATTTAAAACAATTGATGAAGCAAACCGAGCGGTTATCGATAAAGTAGTATCGGGCGCGCCATTTTTAATTGATGTAGTTCCAGCTAAATCTGTAATTGAAGAATTAAACGGGAAAGTACTACTTCATGCAGGACCACCTATTAAATGGGAAAACATGACGAGCCCAATGCAAGGATCTTGTATCGGTGCTGCATTGTTCGAAGGCTGGGCAACGAATGCTGATGAAGCACGTGCTATGCTTGAAAACGGAGAAGTTGAATTCATTCCATGTCACCACGTAAACGCAGTAGGTCCAATGGGTGGAATCACATCTGGAAGCATGCCGGTTCTCGTTGCTGAAAACCGTGACGGCGGAAACCGCGCATATTGCACAATGAACGAAGGAATTGGTGCAGTACTTCGTTTCGGTGCTTACTCTGAAGAAGTAATCAACCGTCTAAACTGGTTCAGAGATGTTCTTGGGCCAACACTATCCAAAGCTCTTCACATTAAAGGTGACGGCCTTAACGTAAACGTTATGATGGCTAGAGCAATTACAATGGGTGACGAATTCCACCAACGTAATATTGCTGGTTCACTTATTTTCTTGAAAGACATCGTTCCTTACATTCTACAAACGGATGTAGACGAAAAAGACAAGCAAGACGTTATCCAATTCCTAGCTGATACGGATCAGTACTTCTTGAACATTGCGATGGCTTCAACGAAAGCGGTTATGGACTCAGCTAGACAAATCCAACATGGTACAGTTGTAACAGCAATGTGCCGTAACGGACATGAGTTCGGAATCCGTATTGCAGGCATGGGTGACCAATGGTTCACAGCACCAGTTAACACGCCACAAGGTCTATTCTTCACAGGATACGATCAAGATATGGCTTGTAAAGACATGGGTGACAGTGCAATCACTGAAACATTCGGTGTTGGTGGATTTGCAATGATCGCTGCTCCTGGTGTTACACGCTTCGTAGGCGCTGGCGGTATGGACGATGCAGTTAACACAAGTAACGATATGATGGATATTTGTATCGACCACAACCCGAACTTCTCAATTCCTACATGGGACTTCAAAGGTTCTTGCCTAGGAATCGACGCTAGAAAAGTTGTTGAAACTGGAATCGAACCGATTATCAACACGGGTATCGCTCATAAAGAAGCTGGCGTGGGCCAAATCGGTGCAGGTACTGTTCGTGCTCCATTAGCTGCTTTTGAAAAAGCGATCGATGCTTACGCAGTGAAGCTTGGACTAATCGAAGCTGCGGAATAATGGATTCATGTGGAGAGGGATGGTTTGTAGCTAGTTCCTCTCCTCTTTTCTGTGATAAAATGAAGAGGTTTCATTTTACTCCAACAGTTGGACTTGCAAATGTAGTTTATTTTTCTTAATTAAAGGAGAGTTATCGATGAGTAAAAAAATCGTTTTAGCCATCGGCGGTAACGCAATCATCAAAGAAGGCCAAAAAGGAACACTTGAAGAGCAAATGCACAATATCAATGAGAGCTGCGAACCTGTACTTGACTTGATCGAACAAGGGAACACAGTTGTCATTACACACGGTAACGGTCCACAAGTAGGTAATTCATTAATTAAAAACCAAATGGCTGAATCAGTCGTTCCTGCTTTCCCACTTGATGTATTGGATGCTGAAACGCAAGGGAACTTGGGTTATTTGATTCAACAAGCATTCAGAAACAAAATGGTTGAGCGCAACATCCAACGACCTGTTGCGACAATCGTTACACAATCTGTTGTTTCCCAAGAAGATCCAGCATTCGCTAACCCGACAAAACCGATCGGTCCATTCTACACTCAAGAAGAGTTGGACAAAGTTCTTGAAACAGAAAAAATCGATTACATCGAGGACAGCGGACGTGGATACAGACGCGTCGTTGCTTCTCCAAAACCAGTTACAATCGTTGAGAAAGATGCTATCCAAGCTCTACTTGACAAAGAGATCATTGTTATCACAGCTGGCGGCGGCGGAATCCCTGTTGTCGAAGAAAACGGCATGCTAAAAGGTACAGACGCAGTTATCGATAAAGACTTCGCAAGCGCGCTATTAGCTGCAGAAATCAATGCTGATTACTTGTTCATCCTAACTGGCGTTGAGCAAGTAGCAATCAACTTCGGTACTCCACAACAAGAGAACCTGTTCGAAATGACTGTTGAAGAAGCACTTCGCTACATGGATGAAGGCCATTTCCCGAAAGGAAGCATGGGTCCGAAAATCGAAGCAGCGATCATGTTCTTGGAAAAAGGCGGCAAAAACGTCGTTATCACTTCAATGGACAAACTTCAAGACGCACTCGAAGGCAATACAGGCACTCGCGTAACTCTATAATATAAACAAGAATGGCAGCTCTCGTAGCTGTCTTTTTGTTTAAGGAAATATATCTAAATTAGGTAGGTGAGGTTGAGGTGTCTGGTAATATTGATGACTATATTCAGCAAGGAATTCATGGCACTCGAGAAACAAAGCCAGACGAACGGCGGAAGTTTCTTGGAACAATTCGTGAACGGATTGTTATCGCGCTTACAAAAGAACAAGTGAGAGAAAGAGGCATTTATGGACAAGTCGAGGATGCGATAAAGGAAAACAGAGAAGCTCGTCTTTATTTGAATGGACATATACACTATAAAGTGCTTTTAAAATATACCAAAATTGCTTCCAAGTATGATGTGCCATATACATTTGTCACAAATAAAAATCATGATTCCGAAATTGGTCTCATCCTCGCTTACGACCATGCTATTGACAAAGAAGAAATTTACGTAAAAAGGGAAACACCGAATGTTGAAAAGCCTCGAAACAGCAAAAAGAAAGGCCTGTTTTCCGCAATCTCAAAACTGTTCAAG
Organism: Sporosarcina pasadenensis; assembly: GCF_047228845.1. Taxonomy (NCBI): domain Bacteria; kingdom Bacillati; phylum Bacillota; class Bacilli; order Caryophanales; family Caryophanaceae; genus Sporosarcina; species Sporosarcina pasadenensis. The sequence goes on along the minus strand of NZ_JBFEGM010000010.1, from coordinate 76,445 downwards.
CCGGTAAATTAGAGACTGCGGTGCCAGACTCCGGTGCCGAGACTCCGGTGCCTGTGCAAGGTGCATTTATGACAATTCAACTGTTTGTATAAAAATTAGTAAGGAAGCTAACTGATCATTGAATCGGGTAGCTTCCTTATTTATTTTATGCAATTGTAGTGTATAGTCTGAATTGTTCACTGCACAGGCACCAGTCAGGCGAAATAGGGAAAATCATGAATCGTTTTTTCATGTGTATTTTCTCTGCAATGGGAAAAACTATACCGATAGAAGGCAATCATTTAACAACAAAAAATGATTATCGAGAAGAGGTAAAGCTAATGAAAAAAAGTGCTAAAGGTATAAGCTTAGGGGCCACGTCCGCAATTGCATGGGGTGTAGATACAGTCATTATCGGTATTATTATTGCGAGCACACCATTTAAAGAGGCCGTGATCATTGCTCCAATTATTGCTGCGTTCATGCATGACTTTATCTCTTCAATTTGGATCTCGTTGTTGATGATTATTAAGGGCGAATTTATAAATGTCTTAAAGCTCTATAAAACGAAGAGTGGCGCTATTTTAGTGTTAGGTGCATTGGCGGGCGGACCTTTGGCAATGAGTTTTTATTTCCTTGGGATTCAATATGCTGGCGTAACGTATGCGGCAAGTATTGCTTCTATATTTCCTGGCATTGGAGCCGTGCTCGCATATTTCTTTTTGAAGGAAAAAATGAACAAAAAAACTTGGTCCGGCGTTGTTTTGAGTATTATCGGGGTCATTGTATTGGCATATGTCCCAACGAAATTTGATGCCGAAAGCACTTTTTTCATTGGAATATTGTTTTCATTAGGGGCCGCCATCTTTTGGGGACTTGAAGGTGTGATCGGCGCTTGGGGGATGAGAGGTAAGGAGGTCGTCCCGCTATATGCGATTAATATTAGGCAAATTACTTCCGCATTCAGTTATGGAATCATACTCGTACCATTGTTGCATGGCTATCCTTTAGTATTTGAAGCGGCGACATCGAGCATCGTATGGGTCATCGTCATCGCCGGGCTTTTAGGGACCGCTAATTATTCATTATACTATGCGTCAATTGACTTAATCGGTGCCGCCAGGGGGCAATCACTGAACAATACGTATGTGTTTTGGGCGATCTTAACCGAAATTGTGTTTATCGGTACGGCGGTCAATTTACAATTTGTCATAGGTGCAATCATTGTCATTATGGGGTCCATACTCGTTTCAGGAAGCATTAAAAGATAAAGTTGAAACCACCATAAAAGCATCCTTCCGAATTGTGCGGGTGCCTGTGCAACACACATTTATGACAATTCATCTGTTTGTATAAAAACACGAAAGGAAGCTTATCGGTTATTAAATCGGTCGGTTTCCTTATTTTTATTATACAATTGTAGTGTATAATCTGAATAGTTTGCTGCACAGGCACTTACTTATTGATGAATATACTATTGAATGCCGCAACAACGATTACAACGGGAGGTGGAGCCATGAACGTCACAGTGGAATGGATTTATAAATCACCGAAGGGACTGGAAACAACCTTCCGTTCCGATGAAATGCCGGCTGAACAAGCTATCCGGATTGCGGAGGATTTAGAGAGGATGGGTCGTGCTAAACAAGTGCTGTTCCTTGACCGATTCGATAGCTCGTGGACGGTTAAGGAAATGAAGGGCTACTTGAAAGGGATCGAAACGGAACCGCATAATATAACGGTTTATTTTGATGGAGGATTCGACCTGACAACGAAGGCAGCCGGTTTAGGCTGTGTCATTTATTATGATCAAAACGGGAATTCGCATCGCCTAAGGAGAAACGCAGCCGTAAAAGAGCTCATCTCAAATAACGAGGCTGAATATGCAGCTCTACATTTTTGCTTGCAGGAGTTGGAGCTGTTGAATGTACATGACCTTCCAGTCCGTATTATCGGAGACTCCAGGGTCGTCATTAATCATTTAAGCGAGGAATGGCCGGTCATCGAAGAGAACCTGTTCAGTTGGGCGGACAGAATCGAATCGAAAATGAAAGAGCTTGGCATTCGGCCGGAATATGAGTTAGTATCGCGCAAAAAGAATACCGAAGCAGATCGGCTTGCTGCCCAGGCATTGAATGGCATTGACATTTCGGCGACAATTGAAGTAGCGAATGAATAATACGCATTGTCCTGTAAGCAACAGTTACGGGACAATGCGTATTTTAGTGAAAATACAGGGAATCTTAACGATAAAAGGCGGATTTTCAATGAAAAGACGATTCATTGTTCTAATCACTATTTGTACGGCTTTCCCTTTATTTCAGAAGGATGTTCATGCAGTTGATCGAGTGGTCGTCAATAGCATTCAAACCGACAGATGGTATGATAATGTTTATTTGATGGCTGATAGGATTAACTGGATGACATTTCGCAATTTCACCATTCAGATCGGTGATAGAGATGGGAGTCTTTTTCATTTTCCGTCATGGGAAAGCGGTAAGTATGATACCTATCTTTTCCGAGAGGATTTAAATAACGATAATTTCAAGGATATTATCATTGTGTTGGACAGTTACCGAGATCCCATTCATGTACTGCAACACGATGGATCTTCAGATTATAAAGAAGTTACAGTTGAACCGGCGGCTGTCGCGATTAAACGATTAGTAAAGATGGAAAAAAAGGCCGACATCGTGACACTTGCAACAAAACAAAAAGTGTATAACATAAACGTCAAACCATTTCACTATACTACCGTCAAACCTTCCTCAACGGATGTATGGATTGATGGAGACCAAGTGGATTATTCAGTTGAGGGAAATAAAATTGTTGCGGATGTGCCCGTATTCATTACCATAGGAGGTTTAATTGGGGACTTGAAACTGTCTTACGATTGGACCGACAACGGGTATGAGGTAACATCAGTGAGTTTTAAACGCTATATTCCAAAGTGAATGAGGGAGCTTGGAAGCAAAAAAAGTCCCCAATTGGGAACAAAGGCATTTCAAATTATTTTCTTCACGAATAACGGTTAACTATGATCAATTGCATTTTTTACAATTCTTGCACTCCGATTTGTCGGCACCACATTTTTTGCATTTAGCCACTCACTCACTCCTTTACCTGGATAAATTCCATCTATTCCACTTTATTCTGTTAGGCATGGCATTATGCTTATCACAACTTGGATATTTGAAATCTTTAGTTCAAATAAAAAGCTGACAGACCCCTCAGAGGTTCGTCAGCTTTTCATCATGCATTCAACGTCATTGAAACTGAGCCCCAAATTGTGTCGGTGCCTGTGCAAGACACATTTATGACAATTCATCAAATTGAATAAAAACTCATTATAAAATTGATCGGAACCTTGTGTGATCTGTGTCCTGTATTTCTATTATGCAATGGTGGTGTATAGTCAGAATAGTGTGATGCACAGGCACCGAAAAAGAGCTTCCAAACGGCTGTTGCGTTAAAGTTGGTATACAATAGATGCAATAGCGATTGTTCATATTAGGAGGAAATGACAATGGAAATAGGTATAACAACGTTCGTGGAAACGACGCCGGATGTGGAAACGGGTAAAGTCGTAAGCCACGCGGAGCGGATCCGTGAAGTGGTGGAAGAAATCGTCTTGGCGGATAAAGTCGGATTGGATGTATTCGGAGTAGGGGAGCATCATCGCGAAGATTTTGCCTGCTCGGCGCCTACAGTTCTACTTGCTGCAGCGGCCGCACGGACAAGCCGGATTAAACTGACGAGTGCCGTCTCCGTTTTGTCCTCCGATGACCCGGTACGTCTCTACCAGCAATTTGCGACGGTCGACGCCATTTCAGACGGCCGCGCGGAAATTATGGCGGGCAGGGGATCATTCATCGAATCATTTCCTCTATTTGGCTACGATCTTCAGGATTATAATGAATTATTTGATGAGAAGCTGGAATTATTATTGAAGATAAATGAATCCGAAAAGGTCACATGGAATGGGAAACATCGGCCCTCCATTCCGAATTTAGGCGTGTATCCACGACCTGAACAAGACCGTTTGCCGATATGGATTGCGAGCGGAGGAACCCCGCAGTCCGCTGTGCGTGCCGGCGTTCTCGGGCTGCCTCTTGTTCTTGCAATCATTGGCGGCAGTCCGTTGCAGTTTGCGCCGATCGTGGAGTTATATAAACGAGCGGCTGAGAGGGCGGGGCATGACGTATCGAAGCTGAAGATTGCATCCCATTCCCATGGCTTCGTCGGGGAGACGACTGCGATCGCAAAGGATAAATTCTTCCCACCAACTGCACAAGTGATGAATGTGTTAGGAAAAGAACGTGGGTGGGGACCTTACACACGCGACACATTCGAGGCTGCAAGCAGCTTGGAAGGTGCCATGTATGTAGGAGACGCGGCAACAGTCGCAGAAAAGATCATCTATCTCCGTAAAAATGTCGGAGTTGAACGGTTCATGCTCCATGTTCCTGTCGGATCCATGCCGCATGAGGACGTCATGAAGGCGATTGAATTGCTAGGGACAGAAGTGGCGCCAATCGTCAAAGCTGAAATTGAACGATGGGAAAAAGAAAACACGCAATAATAGAAACTGCAATGAAGTTAGGAGAAAAACAATGCAAAAACTAACGAAAATATCCGACCGCCTTTATTACTTACCACCTGTTCAAGAAACGGACCGCCCGATATTAGGGGCGGTCGTCGGAGAAGAAAAGACGCTGCTTATTGACGCGGGGAACTCGTCGCAGCACGCCAAGCTGTTTTTACAGCAGCTCGGAGAAATCGGGATTGAAGCGGATCTGCTCGCCCTCACTCATTGGCATTGGGACCATGTCTTCGGCATGCGTGAAATTGCCGTGCCGAGTATTTCGTGTAAGGAGACATACGGCAAAATCAAAGAAATGCAACCCCTCTCCTGGGAAGACAAAGACTTGGATCAACGGGTGGAAGAAGGAACGGAAATCCCATTTTGTGCGGACGCAATGAAGAAAGAATTCGGGTATGAACGGAACATCCAAATTCAGCTTCCGACATTGACATTCGAAGATCGGATGACAGTGCATTTAGGCAGCTTAACTTGTGAAATCGAACACGTCGGCGGCGACCACTCAAGTGATTCTTGCGTCGTCTTCATCCCCGAGGAAAAGGCTCTGTTTGTAGGAGACTGCCTCTATGCGAATCTGTATGCGGAAAAGTGGAATTACACCGTAGAAAAAATGCTGAAGCTCATTCACCGATTGGAACAATACGATGCGGATATTTACTTCCTCTCCCATCATCCAGGCCCTTTAACGGAAGACGCCTTCCATTCATTTTTGCAGCTGCTGAAAAACGCAGCCTTGCTCACGCAAAAACATGCAGGAGACGAAAACGCCATCCACCAAGAAATGTCCGACAACCTACAACGTGACTTGAACGAAGAAGAACTCGAAGCAATCGGCTACTTCATCAACGGCTGGTAATTGTCGGAATTGTGCCGGTGCCTGTGCACGGCACATTTATGACTATTCATTAATTTGGATATTTATGACGAAATATTGTACTGAAACATTATTAAATCCAGGTTATTATTATTACGTTATACAATTGTAGTGAATAGGCGGAATTGTTTGCTGCACAGGCACCGCCTTTCACGGCTTTTATCGATCGGTTTCCTGGAAGTCGATTTTGATTAGTTCGCTCGTTCTTGTATTAAATGTGATGTTGACGAAGACGCCAAATTCGTGGCGGTCGTCTTTTAACCATAGCTTGAACTTTTCAATTGTTGTATCGTCTTTTATTTCGCTCCCGATATGCAAGTAGTCGATAATATTTGCATCGGGGTATTTTTGTTTTGTCTCCTTTACCGCAAGCACTCCCCATTTGGCGTAAGACGGAACTTCTACTTGTGCGGGTATGGTGATGGGGATTTGGGTTATTGCTGTGTAAACGGACATCAAAAGTCCAAGTGCCATAACGATATTTTTCATTGGTTTACAACTCCTTTTTTTCAGGATTGGTGCCAGTAGGATGAGTAATTTGGTTGGATTCATTCTGTTCGTTCGAGAATAATTCATTCGCAGATTGTAAGGATAGGAGATGTGACGATGAAGAGGTTAGTGATTATTACAGTTGGTAAGACACATAGCGGAAAAACTTCATTTGCGAGGGCTTTGGAGCAGAAGCTCGAGAACTCTATAGTGATGGATCAAGATAATCATGGGGCATTCATCAACACGTACTATAAAAACTTGCAACCGAAGACAGGGCCGAATACGCTTAAGCATGCTATTTCCCAGCTAATCGTCGATTACGCGAAAGAACATAGTGACTGTCATCTGATCTTATGTAATTCAAATCGGAGTCGGAAAGGTCGAGCGTATTTACTTGAACAGTTGTTTCCTGAGAATGAATTTATTCGCATCCTCGTCCACTTTGATTTGCCGGACCGTGTTCTTCAAGCTCGTGTTTCGAACAGTCAACGGAATACGAATATATTCAGAAGCTCATCCAATTTTGAACAGGTGCTCAATCGGCAAAATACAGACTCACTGAAGGAAGATGTAGCGGATCCAGTTGAGGGAGAAGCAAATCATTTATTCGTAATCAACGATAGCAGTGAAGTGGAAAGTGTTATTGAGACGATCATCATGATCGAAAAAGATGTGCTCTAGTCATTGGCAAAGTATAGTTCCATGGTGAAGGGGAATCGTAAAGCCAACATAATCAAATGGAGGACTTGCGATGACATTCGGTAATTGCCTGGGGAAATGCGTACCATGAAGTATTTATTGCTCGTTGGGACGTTCTTAGTAACGTTAGTAGGCTTTACAATTCCAAGCACTGCTATGTTCCATGACTCGACTATGAAAAGCTCTGTGAAAAATGAAGCGCTTTATCAAGAGATCAATTCTTACAGTGAGCAGCATGAAGTCAAGCCGATTGATGCGAAGGTGGACACGGTATGGAAGGCGATGCCCGGGTACAATGGGTTGCGTGTCGATGTTAAAGCGAGTTATGAAAAGATGAAGAAGGCAGGGAAGTTTGACGAAACGAAGCTCGTCTTTGAGGAAGTGCCGCCCGCAGTTCATTTGGACGACTTGGAGCCTCAGCCAATCTTTAGGGGGAATCCGGAGAAGCCGATGGTCTCCTTAAATATCAATGTCGCGTGGGGGAATGAATTTATTCCTCCCATTCTAAAAATCTTGGATGAGCATCAAGTAAAAGCCACATTTTTCTTTGATGGCAGTTGGGTGAAAAAGAATCCGGATCTGGCATTGATGATTCACAAAAATGGCCATGAAATCGGCAATCACGCGTACAGTCACCCCGACTTGCAGAAACGTTCCAGGGCCGAGACGATGGAGGAAATCTCAAAAACGAATGATGTCATCGAGGAAACGATCGGATTCAAGCCGAAGTGGTTTGCCCCGCCGAGCGGAAGTTTCAATCAGCAAACTGTCGATGTCGCCGACGAACTCGACATGAAAACGATCTTATGGACGGTTGATACGGTCGATTGGAGAAAGCCCGAACCTACCGAAATGGTGAGGCGTGTCGTCTCAAAAGTGGAAAACGGCTCAATGATCCTCATGCACCCTACCGAACCAGTCGCTCGAGGGCTGGGGGCAATGATAACTGAAATAAAAGCGAAAGGCCTTCAGCTCGGGACGGTCAGTGAATTGATGAGTGAGAAACGGATTGATTGAAAAGTGTCACAGAAACTGAAATGTCCGCTTTAAGCCATCACTTTGTAATGAAGATGCATACTATGTATCGAACGTTCTAATCGTGATGGAGGTATGCTATTGACGAACTTTCTATCTGCTAGCGGCAGAGTGACAAGGATCGATGACTTTTCGATTATGCAAAACGATCCGCAATCAGGTTGCTACAAATTATTTTCACTGATGGGCAACGATGGTTCAATTGTGAATTTTGTTGTCGAGCCTACAACTTACTTTGTGGAGCATGTCAAGGTGAAGGTCGGAGATTTTGTAACAGGATTTTTTGATGCAGACGCGCCAGTACCGTTAATTTACCCTCCGCAATATCGGGCAATTGTGATGGCGAGGGATAATGCAGATTACTTTGTGAAAGTGAGTTTCTTTAACAGCCAATTAATAAGCAGTGACGGCAATTTGAAATTGAATCTATCGAGGCAAACAGAAATCGTTCTCGAAAACGGGCAAGAATTTAATGGCAATCCCGCAAACCGAAATCTGGTCGTCATCTACGGTGCTTCGACGAGAAGCATTCCGGCGCAGACGACACCTTATGAGATTGTCGTGCTTTGTTAAATTTAAGTGAAAAGAGTCAACCGCTCAGGCGATTGGCTCTTTTCATTTTCAAGATAATCAATCTCCGATGGCCAAAAGGTCCAGTTCATAAGTCAAAACAAGAAATTGGAACCGTTTCGAAAAGGCCATATAAATGGTAAAATGGAAGAGTTGTAAATTATTTAAGGGAAGTGTTGTAAATGATTGGACGTAATGATCCATGTCCTTGTGGCAGTGGTAAGAAATATAAGAAATGCTGTCAGTCGAAACAGGCTGTTTCTGTCGAGGCTGTTCAAATGGAAGAATTGGAAGGATTACTGCAAACATTTTATGATGTGTATCCGGAGCGGAAGGACATTCCGGACTACTTGGAACTGGCGAATGAATGGAAACGTTCATTGAATACATATTTGCCTGAAGAAGAGATGATTGAAGCTATTGTGTTGGATGAATTCTTTTTCCATCATCGACCGGACATTTGGACTGGATACTTGGACAAACAGAAGAAAAAGCTGTTGCGTCCTTCCGTATTGCGAGTCATCGACACATGGCGGCGACCCCAAGCTATCATCGGGGAAGTGATTGACGTTGAAGATGGCTACATTACGGTGAAATCGATTTTTAACGGCGAAGTGATTCGGTTACGACGGGAAAGTGAGAAGCCGGTTCCAGTAGGTGTACACTTATTCTGCTTCATGCTGCCTGACGGTACAGGAGAGGAAAGTCAGTATTTGGCCGTTTCAAGTCTCATCTTTTTCCCGACAGATCATGGAGAAGTGATCAAGGAATTTGCAAATCAATTTACATCGGGTGAAGAGCAAGATATCAGTGCGTTCTTAAAGGAGAACGCGATGAATTTCTGGATGTTGCTCGGTCAAAACGGCTATCAAGGCGGGGAGTTTACTGAATTTGAGGCAACCGTTTTGCTCGATGTCATGGCTTTTCTCGAACAACATGACCGTACTGCAACAAAATTATTGGAAATCGTTGAAGACTTTTTAGTGGAACAGCAACCGAATGCCCGTAAAGAAACAGCGATTGCAGCTGGAGCGATCCGATTTGGTCAAGAGCATTCGTTTTTCGAGCCGCTTTCTATGACATTGAAAGAAATCGCTGAATGGTTCGATGTTTCGCCATCATCGATGAATAAGTATTATAAGGAACTGGATGCTTACTGCCTCTCGAAGGCTTCCGAGTAATCCTACATGGAAACCACCTACAGCTGTGAATAGCGGTAGGTGGTTTCTGTAGTAGCAACAGGTAAGCCTATACCCAACTTGAATTCATGCATACCATAGTATGAATGATAATTGAAGGAGGTATTAGACTTGAGAAACCCAGAACATAATCACATGGATGAAAGGCATCGGCATGAACATCGGCATGAGCACCATCACTATTTTCATACGGGAAATATGAGTCACCATATGGGACATATGCATAGTCATCACCATATGGGCGTCCAACCTGTAACGTTCTATCCAGTCAGTTTTCACCCGGTTCACCACCACATGGGGCATCATCACCACCACATGGGACACCAACACCACAATATGGGACATCACCACCACAACATGGGACACCAACATTTCCATGGAGGATTCAATAGGTTTTAATTAAGTGCGGGCACACTGTAGGCAATTATAAGTAAGGCAAGCATCCCTCGACTGTTCCGGTCTGAGGGTTTTTCCATGATGTAATTAGTTTAACTATTTTGAATGAAAGCTTTTATTGATATGATAAGATTGTTATTAGTAAAGGCATTACGAGAATGATTCATAGAAAAGGGGATGGGGAGAATGGCAATGCCGACACATATTGTAGCATGCGGGGCGCTCGTGGAAGATGATCAAGGGAACTTACTAATCGTAAAAACGCATCACGGCGGATGGGTGTTTCCAGGCGGACAAGTCGAAGTGGGGGAAAATTTGATGGATGGCGTCATCAGGGAAGTGAAAGAGGAAAGTGGCATCGATGTGGAAGTGTCCCACCTCATTGGTGTGTATACAAATTCAGCTATTTATAAATGGTATGACGGAGTGACGGACGTTCCGACGAAGGTGATGTTCGACTTTGCGTGCAAGCCGGTCGGCGGTGAGCTATGCACGTCAGAAGAGACTTCGGATTGCAAGTGGGTTCCTAAGGAAGAAGTGCTTGAATATATTACGCAGCCTGCGATACGGGCCCGCATTGAAGAGTATTTCAAGTTTGACGGGAATGTGGAGTACCAAGAATATGTCACACATCCGGAATTTGAAGTGAAATTGAGCAGGAAGGTGTAACTAGAACAAAAGCGAAACCGGCCGGCTAATGCAGTTATGCTTGAATAAATTGCTTTATGCGTATCTGCAGCGATTTATGAGCAAATAATTACGTTTATGCGTGCTTCTGGATTTATGCGTAAGTATTCGTGTTTATGCGTGAATAAACAACTTTATGCGTATCTGCAATAAAGTACCCTTACCCTACAGACGAAAGTACGAGTTTGCCAGATTTCATTTACAATAAAAAATTCTTCGTCTATACTAATGGCAACATAAAAGACAACTACATACCGTTTCTGCACTAGGGGTGCCCAATATTGGCTGAGATGCGAGCAATGGCTCCGATCCCTTATGACCCGATCAGGATAATACCTGCGTGGGGAAGTGTAGTGGCTTTCCGATTGTTTCATATTGGAGAAGTGCTACATCTTCCGGGATGTAGTTTTTTTATGGAATTTTTTCGGGAGGTCGAAGGAAATGGAATGTGGATTAAGCCCAATCGTCGGATTTCGTTTTTCGTTACATCCGATGGCAGATGATTTTGTAAGTGTGATTAAAGGAGCGTTGGAACAAACGGATACGTCAAATGTATTGATGCATACGGATGATGTGTCTACTGTCATTCGGGGCAAGCAGGTCCATGTCTTTAACGTGGCGAAGGCGATTACATTGCATGCTGCGAAAACGGGTAAGCATATTGCGTTATCCGGTACGTTTTCGGCAGGATGCCCGGGTGATACGGCGGGCGATGCGTATTTGGATAAAGGCGAGAAGATCGCGAATACGGATGAGACGAAGCAATACGTCTCCTCTCAATTTGCACTCTATCCGATGAATAATCCGGCATATATGGACATTATTTATCGCGAAGTGGACCGGGCGAAGGAGCAAGGCGTGTTCAATGAATCAATGCATTATGCGAGCGGCATCCATGGGGATATCCATGATGTGTTTGCATTTTATGAAGAATCGTTTAGCAATGCGCGTTCAGAAGAGCATAAGCATCTCGTCATGACGGTTTCGATGAGTATCAACAGTCCGTCGCACGGAGGACTGTAAGATGTTGAAGTCATGGAAGTTGAAAGAAGTTGTTCTCATGTCGTTGTTTTCGGTCGTGTTCGGGATTGTCTATTTGCTGTTTCTGCATGTCGGGAATATATGGTCGGGGTTCATTGGTCCGATCGCTTATGAATGGATGTTCGGTATTTGGTTCATCGTGTCGATCATTTGCATGTACATTATCCGAAAACCTGGCGCGGCGCTCATCTCTGAAACGATTGCCGCTGCCGTCGAAGTTCTTTTAGGGAATGCGGTCGGTCCGCGTTTAATACTTGCGGGTATTATACAAGGATTAGGCGCTGAAGCGGCTTTCGCTGCAACGCGCTATCGGCGGTTTGATTTATGGGTGTTAATGTTGGCGGGGGTAGGCTCCTCGGTATTCAGTTTCATCTATGGCTACTTCTTAGGCGGATTCGCGGTGTTCAGCACAGGCTATGTAATGCTCATGCTTGGCATCCGGATCGTCAGCGGAGCGGTCATTGCAGGCATTGGCGGTAAAATGGTCGTCGATGGATTGCTCGCTACAGGCTCGCTCCGTGGATATGCGATTACGCGTACGAAGAAAGGTGAGGCCCGTGCCTGAAGTGATCCGGTTCGATAACGTAAGTTTTCGCTATCCTGATGATGAGGAATGGATTTTGGAAGAACTATCATTGTCAATCAATCGTGGGGAGAGAGTCGTCATTACGGGGCCGAGCGGAAGCGGCAAGACGACATTGCTTTATTTATGCAACCGGCTATATCCGGAAAACTGCGATGGCATCGTAAAGGGCACCGTTTCATTATTCAATAAAGAAAGCCAGTCCTATTCACCTGGAGAAGTGAATCACCGGATTGCGACGGTTTTTCAGGATCCGGATGCACAATTTTGTATGCAGACTGTCGAAGAGGAGCTTGCCTTTACGCTTGAAAATTTAAATGTGGACCGGGAAGAAATGGATGGACGAATTCAAGATGTGTTGGAGCTGACGGGCTTGAGCAATTTCCGTCATTCCATCATCCAACAGCTGTCCGGCGGGGAGAAGCAGCGGATTGCAACAGCGTGTGCATTGATCATGGAGCCGGAAGTACTTCTCCTCGATGAACCGATCTCCCATTTGGATCCGTATACTGCGAAGCAGTTCATCGATTGGCTGGATGAGCTGCAAGAGAAACGGTCTCTGACAATCTTGGCGATTGAACATCGTCTCGATTTATGGGGCGACTTTTTCGATCGTGAAATTCAGTTGGAGGAAATAAATGAAGCGGAACAGATAACGAAAAGACATAGCAGCAAACAAGAACTTCAGTCATTGGAAGTGGCTGAAGTCGGCACAGAGTTATTTCTAAAAGACGTTTCCTTCACATTGAACCGGGGGGAAGTGGCGATTGTTGCCGGACCGAACGGAAGTGGCAAATCGACTTTGCTGAAAGCATTATGCAAATTGATTCCTGCGAATGGAACAGTGCGGCCTTCTAATTTAGGGTATGTCCCCCAATCACCGGAATTTTTATTCGTAACGAAGACAGTTCGGGATGAAGTTGCATTCGGCGGCGGTGAAAATGAAGAAGAATTGCTTGGCCGATTGCATTTGGCGTCGGTCTCGGCTGCACATCCTTTTGCCGTGAGCCATGGGCAAAAGAGGCGAGTGGCAATCGCTTCGATGCTTTGCGACGGCCGGGAAATCATCTTGATGGATGAGCCGACATCCGGGCAAGACGCCGCAGCGATGGCTGAGCTGTTCAAATTGATTGACGAACGGGCAAGGGAAGGAACGACCTTTTTAATCGTCACCCATGATATGGAGTTTGCGTATCATGTGGCGGATTCGATTTTAGTAATGAAAGATGGAGCTTTGACCGGGAAGTTTGATGCCGACCAAGTATGGCGGGACGAAGAGTTACTAGCAACCCATCATTTACTTCAACCGAAAGGATGGGTGCAACATGAGCTCTGCTTTGCATAAGATGAACCCTTCTGCAAAGTTCATTGTCGTCACGGTTTGCATGTTGACGATGGCGTTCTTTTTCAACCCGTGGACGCCGTTGCTCATGTGGGTCGGTGTACTTGTCATTCAGCTGTTGTTCAGCCGGATTGATTGGAAAATGTGGATTCTGATCATGATTCCGTTTTTCGTCATGGCTTTCGGATACTTTTGGACGACGCTAGTATTTGCGGAAGACAAGTCAGGGCCAGTCGTCCTGTCCATTTGGTCAATCAATATTACGGAAGTCCAGTTGAACCATGCGTTGTCTCTCAGTTTTCGAGTCCTTGCGTTCTCCGGCTTGTCGTTGTTATTCGCACTGACGACAAACCCAGTATCATTCATCTTAAGCTTAATGCAGCAAATGAAGTTGTCACCGAAAATCGCGTACAGCATTTTGGTCGGGTATCAGTTCCTGCCAGTCCTGAAGGATGAGTTTGTCCAAATCCAGCAAGCCCATCGGTTAAGAGGCGCAGTCCAAGAGAAACATGCACTTCTTCGATTGCTCCATATGCGGAAAATCCTTCTGCCGATGCTTGCGGGTGCTGTCCGGAAAGCGGAAAGAGCTGCATTCGCGATGGAAGCGAGGGGATTTACGGGTGACAAAAGGGAAAGCTTCTACAAAGTCATACGTGTCGGGAAGGTGGACGGGTATATGGTTAGCCTTTTCATGCTGCTACTTGTTCTAAGTTGTACGAGTGTATTGTATATCAATTAATTTCTCAAAGTCCCACTTGGATGTTCAAGTGGGATTTTATGATGTAAGGCGAAATAAGTGTGTGATATAGTTAGAGAATATGAAGGATTCTGAAATAGAGGAGGCGAAAGGTAATGAAAGAACAAAAGAATATTTATACAAAACTAATCGAAAGTTATGATGAATCCTTATCTGCGGGAGGCATCAATGGAAGAAGAATTGCCGAGCGATTAAGCGAATTATCCAGCATAGGTCAAACAGCAGAAGGTGGCATAAATCGTCCAGGGTTTTCAGCCGAGGAAAAAGAGGCAAAGCAATTGGTGAAAGGCTGGATGGAACAGGCGGGTTTACTAGTTAGAGAAGATGGGGCAGGAAATGTATTCGGTAGGATGGCAGGAACGACTGACGGGAAGTCGATTTTATCAGGATCTCATGTTGACAGTGTCCCAAATGGCGGAAATTTTGACGGACCACTTGGTGTAATTGTTGCATTGGAAGTGGCGGAAGCATGGAAAGCGACAGGGGTTCAACCGATAAAGCCGTTTGAAGTTGTTATTTTCTCGGATGAGGAAGGTTCGCGATTTGGCACGGGATTGACGGGAAGCCATGCTGTCCTAGGCCGTTTGAATAGGGAAGATGCAGTTTTATTGAAGGATAGTGAAGGGAAATCTTTCGAAACGGTCATTCAAGAATACGGGAGTACATTAGACGCTGTATGGGAAGCGAAGCGGGATATGAGTGAAGTGGAATTGTTCGTTGAAGTTCACATCGAGCAAGGCAAGAAACTGGAAAGAAGTGACCTTCCCATTGGTGTTGTAAAAGGAATCGCAGGACCTGCATCGGTAGCCTTCACGTTCGAAGGGGAAGCGGGGCATGCAGGAAACACTCCGATGGATGACCGTAAGGATGCCGTCTTGGCAGCTGGTGAATTTATTCGCACAGTTGCTACGTTGCCAATTCAATTCAGTGACACGGCTGTAGCGACCATTGGAAAAATGAATGTATTTCCGAATGGCACGAATGTCATTGCTCAAAAGGTTGAGTTGACCGCGGATGTACGCGATATCCATGAAGAGAAACGCGATGCATTAATAGAAGCGATAATAAAGGCCGCGGAAGACGCAGGCGCAGTACATAATGTAGACGTCCTTTACCAACGGATGCTAGCTGTTGAACCATTGCTGATCGACGAAACACTCAAAACAAGTTTGAAGGACTCCATTACGAAGTTCGGGATTAAACCGATGGAATTGATAAGTGGGGCGGGGCATGATGCAATGGTCATCGGAAGGAAAGTCCCTGCAGCCATGCTGTTCGTCCGCAGTAAAAAAGGAATTAGCCATAATCCGGAAGAATGGACGGACTTGAACGACTGTGTAGTAGCTGCACATGTATTGAAGGATTTTATTGAAAAACAAATGGATCATGCCTCAAAAGGGGATTCGCTCCATGATTGAAGTAAGGAAATTAAAGCTAGATGAAAATAAACGAATGATCATTACGTCAGATATTCATGCAAATCTTCCGCTGTTTCAGCAATTACTCGAGAAAGTGAATTATACGACAGAAGATTACTTATTCATCAACGGCGACCTTTGTGAAAAAGGGCCGGACAGCCTGTCGACGGTAGCGTTTGCGAGAAAGTTGAGCGCTGAATCTGATCGGGTTTTCATTACGAAAGGGAATTGCGATGTCGTCTATGATTATGTATTCAATAATGTCGAGGGCATTAAAAACTATATGCGGCAGCGGAAGAATTCCATTTTGAATGAAATGCTCGACCTTCATGGGAAGACTCTTGACGAATTCTCGACGCTTAAGGAGCTTGGGGAATTTTATAAGAGTCATTTCGGTGACGTGCTTGGCTGGCTGGACCGTCTGCCGATCGCCTATGAAACAAAAGACTTCATCATCATTCATGCGGGGGTTGAGGATATTCCTGATTGGAGGGAGACGAGCCGTGAATATGCTTTATATGCTCAGGCGTTTTACGAGAAAGGGCATCAGGCGGATAAAACGGTCATCGTCGGGCATTGGCCAGTCGTCAATTATCGGGCGAAAACTGTCAGCTCGAACTGTCCAATAATGGATTGGGAGAAAAGAGTGATCGCTTTGGACGGTGGCAATCAAATCAAAATGGACGGCCAGTTGAATGCATTGATCATTGATGGGCAAGACATCACCTATACATATGTGGATGAATTGAAAGAAAAAGAGATCGGATGTAGTCATGTGGATGAAACGAAACGTGTCGGAACGGTCACCTACCCGAACTATGGATTACGCATAGTTCAAGAAGACGATTTTTTTACGTTGTGCGAGAATGTGAATCTCGGCATTGAACAGTGGATAAAAAATGAGTTCATTCATGAGGGTAATTGTAAAAACGACTTAAGCACGACGTTTTTATCTGTTGAAAAAGGAGAAACCGTCTCTATCGTTGATGATCGACACGAAGGATATACATTAGTGAAGTCAGGCATTGGGGCAGTAGGGTGGATACCGAAGGGTTGCTTGTTGTAATCTGAAAAGCTTCGAAGGCAGGCGCCTGTCGAGGCTTTTATTATGGGTCAATAGTCACGAAATAACGATATAGTTGTGAAATTGACCGATAACTCATCTCGAATGATCGATAACTTTCCACGGTTGAAAAAATATCGATTGGAACATCGCCATTAATGAAAACGTCAAGCTCTATTAGAAGAAATCGGTGTCAAAAGGAGGAGCT
Source organism: Sporosarcina pasadenensis (assembly GCF_047228845.1). Classification (NCBI taxonomy): domain Bacteria; kingdom Bacillati; phylum Bacillota; class Bacilli; order Caryophanales; family Caryophanaceae; genus Sporosarcina; species Sporosarcina pasadenensis. Next base: position 59,499 of record NZ_JBFEGM010000010.1, on the reverse strand, counting down.
ATGTGGTTAATTAGTACATACGTCGTCGAGATGCTAGCATATATGATTTTTGCGCTCCCATTCTATGTGATTGTGCGAACTGTCATCGTCAAAAGAAGAAAACTGCCCGTTAACAAATTGCATGAAGTGCTGCTTGCCTTATTCATTCTATACTTAGCCGGGCTCGCCTCCCAGACGATTATTCCGAAGTGGAATATGGGTGTCGACGGAAGTACAGGAAAGTTCTTTTTTGATGTTTATTTTTTTGATCGTCTATCGAGCGTCAATATCATTCCATTCCGAACGATCATGAATTACTTTCAAGCGAATGAGCATGTGAGCGGTTGGAGCAGCGTTTCGCTTGTGAATCTACTTGGCAATCTGTTCGTTTTTTCTCCGATAGGATTCTTCATTCCACTCTTGTGGAAAAGGATGCGTTCGTTCGGTAAAATCGCATTCATCGGTTTAGGAGTAACTTGCTTCATTGAAAGCACCCAGTATTTCATTGGCCGCAGTGTGGATATTGACGATATCATTTTGAATACAATCGGTGTAATTTTCGGTTATGGCGTCTATCTCGTCTGGAAAGTGTTTGCTAGGCATGAAAAAATTGTTGACCGCGAATAATCGTTTTGTTATGATAAATACAACTTTCAGAAAGCGGGTGATGTTTTATGGCGAAAATCAATATGGCTATTGCACAATTGATCGGCACCATAATTTCACCTGCCATGCCTTCGTAATAGGCATGTCTATTCTGTTATGCGCGTGAAAGCATGGTGTCCGATCCGGAACCATGCTTTTTTATATGCATAATAGGAGGAATAACATTGATTAATTTGAACGAATACGGATGGAATCAATTTCATCAACATAATTTGGAAACGATTATGGAAGAACTAAAAGCGGACAATTGCGTTCCAGGACGTGTGACGCTTGAACATAAAAGAATGTATCGAATTATGACTGCGGAAGGGGAATGGCTATCCGTCTGTTCGGGCGCTTTTCAACATGCAGCCTTTGAACGAAGGGATTATCCTGCTGTCGGCGATTGGGTGGCCGTTGAAAAAATGCCTGGGGAAGAGCGCGGCATCATCCACGCCATCTTGCCGAGGACATCACTATTTTCTAGGAAATCGGCGGGATCAACAATTTCGGAACAGATTATTGCAGTGAATGTTGATATCGTTTTTCTCGTCATGTCAATGAACGATGATTTCAACGCAAGACGATTGGAACGTTATCTCGTAGCCGCCTATGATTCCGGAGCGATGCCGGTTGTCGTCCTGACGAAAATGGATGTAAGCGATGATCCGGATCATTATTTGGAAATGGCAAAGGCTGTCGCATTCGGCACTGATGTTTTCCCGGTGAGCAATACAACCGGGGAAGGGATTGAACAGATTACGGATATGCTGAAAAACGGCAAGACGGCTGCATTACTAGGCTCTTCAGGCGTCGGTAAATCATCGCTAGTCAATTCGATTTGCGGTGAAGGGAAGATGGCGGTGCAAGGCATTCGCGAAGATGACGCAAAAGGAAGACATACGACGACCCACCGGGAACTCATCAAAATTCCGACAGGGGGAGTGCTCATCGACACGCCGGGAATGAGGGAATTCCAATTGTGGAATGAAAGCGAAAGCCTCGATGCTGGATTCAAAGATATTGAGGAAATTTCAATTGCTTGCAAATTCGGTGATTGCCGGCATGAAAGCGAACCAGGCTGTGCAATCCGAAATGCGCTCGAAACCGGAGAGTTGTCAGCAGAACGTTATGGTAACTACGTAAAGCTCCAGAAGGAAATCGCCTTCCTCGACCGAAAAATGGACCGCCAAGCGCAAGCCGCCGAACGGGACAAATGGAAGAAGATAACGAAAGGAATGCGGAAGCATCCTTCGAAGAAAAAATGACCTACCACACTAGCGGAAGATAATAAAAACGGGCTGCGGCTTTCATCGACCAAACGATGGGTCCGCAGCCCGTTTCACATCTTATTCTGCGCCGATCTGCTCGGCTGCTTCTCCTGCTTCAACTATTTCTTCAACTGTCGCCTCATCAGTTCCTTCAGCCCCGTCCACTTCATTCACTTGGCCGAGATTGATGAACAGTTTTCCGTCCGCAAGCTTCCTTCTTTCATTTCCAAACCCATCGACAACTTTCACTTCGACGCGTGCACCATCAGCCGTGACGCCTAACGGAACTGTCCAGTAGCCGACGTAATGGCCTGGAGATACTTCGCTCATCGGCAATTCAGTCGCATTAGTCACTTCTTTGTCGCCGAGATTCGTCAGCGGCATGTGGATGACGTAAGTTGCTCTTAATCCCGGTTCGCTGTCGAATTCGAATTTAACGGACTTCCCAGTTACTAAATGGACATCCTCTTTTGGTATTAAATTCGTAATTTCTGGTGCTGTATATTTTGCGGTAACGGAAACAGTTTGAGTCGTTTCATTCCCCGCAGCATCTGTAGCGATTACAGTAATGGAATTCACACCATCATCCAATAGGATTCGTTTGGAGTAAGTGCCATTTTCGGAAACGGCGGCTTGTTGGCCATTCACTGTCACCGATTTGAGATGGGCATCCACAACTGTACCTTCCACCGTGACAGTTTCACGGTTTGTCGTTTCTCCGTTTTTCGGGTTCGTTATCGTCAATTCTGGTTTCATCGTATCCAATGTCACTGTCACAGGGTTTGAAGTACCTGTCTTGCGACCATCTAATAGAGAAACGGCGGTAAATTCATTATCCCCCTCTGTCAGAACTGTTTGGAATGAAAACTTTCCATCATTCCCGATGACAACGGAATCCACTTCTTCACCATTGTTTTGTAAAGAAATTGTCGTTGTCGGTGTAGCAGTACCTTCAATGACAATGTTCTTTTCATTTGTAACGGTGCCGTTTTCAGGGGAAGTGATCGTCGGTTCAAACACTTCGAAGCTGACGCGTGCCCGAATCATATAGTTCCCTTCAGCGGCAGGTGCAGGTGACCAAGAGCCGACGAACTGGTAACTTCTTTTCGCATTCGGTCCATTCTCATCCGTTGCGAGTCCTGGCGCATACGGATTTGCTGCCGTTTGGATGTACACCATGTAGAAGTCGCCGTTCACGACGATATTGTGCTCTGTCAAATCAACGACAGTCCAGTCGCCATTCCGTTTCGCCTGTGCATCGATCGGTCCTGCGATTTTTTGTCCTGGAGCTCCGTCAGCGCCCGTCGCATCCCAAACTTCCACTGCAAAAGCGGTTCCGCCCGGTACAGGCCATTCAGTATCCCAGAAACGGAAGACGCCTTCTGTGACAATGCCAGTATCATTACCTTCCGGAAGAGACATTTTGACGCCCCAACCGTTGCCAGCATCGTAAAATGCACGTGCGTTTTCTGCAGTTCCATCATCGTAACCGATTTCACCGCCAGGATATGTGAAGAACGGTTCAAGCACGAAGTCATGCGTTGTTTGCCCACCGATAGTGATGGTTGCCTCTTGACCGTGATAACCGCGCGCCACGACTTTTAGCGTATAATCTCCTTCATACGCAGTGATGGCAAAATTCCCTGATGCGTCCGATTGGACTGGAGAGATGTTCGCATCTTCCATTAGGAGCAATGTTGCGCCTGCAATCGGCTCACCTGTAGATTGGTCTGTCACAGTCCCGCTAATTGTCGCCTGAGGCATTTCCTCCAATGTGAAATTGGCCTTGGTCGTTGCATCCGCATTGATTGTCACCGTTTGCGCCTTCGATTGGTAACCGTATGCTTCTGCTTTCGCTGTGAACGTTCCTGCCCCGTGTGTCAGTGAATACGATCCGTCTGCTGGATTTGTATAGACGGACCTGTTCGTTTCGAGAATGTTCACTTGTGCGCCTAATGGAAGAAGGACAGGGGAGGCCTTGCCTTCCTCGATAGGCGGAGCCGGTTCTTCTATTGGCATGACAGGCTTGATTGTTTTAGGGTCGATTGGCGTTTCAAGTGCATCTTTTCCTTTTTCGATAATGATGCCTGGATTTTTTTCTTTGCCAGGCTTTAAGACGTTAGGTGTATTTTGCTCATTTGTTTTAAATAAGTTGTTTTTAGGAGTGGACGAGATTTCACTGGTCCGGGATTGACCGCTCAACGCGACATCATCGATATACCAGCCCTCTCTTACTACGCTTCCATCGGAAAACGCATTGAAACCGATGTAGACACGTTGGCCGCTATAAGCGGACAGGTCCACTTCCGCATCGATCCAACCATTCGAAGCGCCTTGTATCATGAGCAATTGCGTCCAGTTCTCCATATCCGTGGAAATGAACACATGTCCATAATCCCAAGCTCTTCCCGAAATGGACTGCTCGAAATTATGCCATTGCTTGAACTGCAAATAAGAATTGCCTTCAGGTAAGTCGACCGGAGGCATGACGAGCGTCGCATTCATATTGCTCTCATACATTCCGGATAAATTTGTGGCGTACACATTCACGCCTGAAGCCGCGTTGCCAGGACCGGATGTCGGTTTGCCCCATTCCCAGCTGTTTTTATTCCCGAAGGAAGTCCAACCAACCGGTGTCTGTTCGAAATTCTCGAAATAGCCGACAGTGACTCCAGGTTTGACAAGTACCGTGTATTCTTCGCTCGATACTTCATTGTTTCCGAAGTCATTGATCACCCATTTATAAGTGAATGCCTCTCCGGAAATTTCGTCACCGGGAACAGTGACACCGAACTCCCCGGATAGATAGTCGCCAGACTTTCTCTCGGCGTTAATTGAGCTCCATTGACCTTCCGAATTTACATACTGAAGTGTCACGGAGGAAATGCTTATATTATCCGTCACGTTGATGCGTAGATCCAAATCCATTCCCGCGTACGTTTCCGTCGGTGCAGAGTGCTCGAATGAAGGCGGTTCGTTATCATCGCCTTGTTTCGTCACTTGGCCTTCGAGCTTTCCAAGACCGCTCGCGATCGATGAAACAGCTGCATACGCATCGACTAGTCCGTGTCCATACCCGTGGTTAGGTGATGTCGGATACACATTATCCGTTAACGGCGTCGCCGTAGTGAGCAGGACTTGTTCCATTTCCTCGACAGAAATTGTAGTGTTCACTTGCCGGAGCAAGGCAGCAACGCCTGAAACAGCAGGACCAGCCATAGATGTTCCATTCCAGCCGCCTTCATAACCGTTTCCAGGAACAGAGGAGCGTATGTTGACGCCTGGCGCTGAAATATCTGGTTTTGTTAGACCATATGGTGAAGGTCCTCGAAGTGAGAAACTTGCCACTTTATTATTGATATCTGTCGCGCCTGTAGCAAAGGATTCCGGATAGTTCGCAGGTGCTGCGACCGATCCAGGACCTCCGGGATTCGAAAGGGTCGTGTTGCCAGCGGAGAATTCAGGGAAGATTTCCGCGGCGCGCCAGTTTCTGACGACATCACGATACCATTCATCGAGACCTGCGCCGCCGCCCCAAGAGTTATTGACGACGTCGGGAGCCAAGTCAACCCGTGCATTTCCATTTGCATCAGTTGGAGCAAGAATCCATTGCGCAGCGGCCAATAAATCACGATCTGTTCCACCGCTTGCAGTGAATGCCTTAACTGCTATCCATTTTGCACCCGGAGCGACTCCAATCTTGTTATTCCCGTTCGGTTCGCTTCCGACCATCGTGCCGGTTACATGTGTACCGTGTCCATGGTCGTCGTAAGGGGTTGTCCGTCCCGCAGTCGCATCAAACCAGTTGTAGTTATGGCTCACTTCGCCTGTTACCGAGTTGTAGCCACGGTATTTCTGTTTCAATGCAGGATGATCCCATTGCGCGCCTGTATCGATGCTTGCAACGACAGTGCCCGACCCATCGATCCCCATGTCCCAAGCTTGTGGCGCATTGACACGCTCAACATTCCATTCGACATTCGCCAGTTGCAATTTCGGGGCTTCAGCGTTTTCAACTACTGTTGTTTGCAATTGACGCGTTTCATTTGGCAGGACCTTTTCGACTTCCGCGAATGTCCCGATTGCTTGCGCGACTTCTTTCGTCGCCGTCACAGCCATGCCGTTGACGATAAAGTAGGAGGTGATATCTTTCGCTTTGCCGGCTTTCACTTGCTGTTCGAGATACTGCATGACATTTTGCTGCGATTCAAGGGAAGTCAATCGCAATTCGGAGACGACAGCCGATCTAGTCAGCATTACTGATTGCTTTCCGGAAAGGTTTGCCTGGCTTGCCTGTTGCTTTGCCGTAGCCGCGACTTGCTCCGTGTCCGCCTTTTCCTTGAATTTAATTAGAAAGGTGACCATGCTTTCATCTTTAAAACTTTCGAGCAATCGATTGCTGAGTTTCTCTTTGGCTATTTCATTCGAATCTCGCAACGAGTTATGCAGCTGTTTGTTCATTCCCGTGCTTGCCGCCATTGCAGGTGTCATTAATGAAAACACCATCAGGATTGTTGCTGCAATGCTGAAGTATCTCATCCGTCTACGCTTCCTCAATTCCATTCCTCCTTTTTTGTTTTAGCCATTTCCTTATACCGACCAACAAAAAAACACCCTTCGCCCCCTTTCTCAATCGTTAAGGTTCTCTGGTGTCGGATTCTCCGTATCTGGCTGTCTAGTAATATTATACAATTATTAAATTTGAATTAAATACTAAACCATCTGATTAGTTAATAAATAATGATAAGTAACTAACTTGGTCACATTGGAATAGGGAATTTCATCACGGTTAAGTATTGATCGAAAAAAGTCAAATAGTTAGCGTTAATGCTTTAGGTAAAGGGTTTGTGAGGATTATGAAGTAGGAGGTGAATGAGAAGTGAAAACGGAGGAAAAAAGAAAATAATATAGAAGACCTATAATTGGAATGAAATGCTATATTACTTATTTATAAAACAATAAATAATAGGTGAAATTTAATATGGAAATTGGTGAAAATAAATAGGGAGAACGATCGGAGAAATTTTCCCAAGTTAGCTCAATTAAAAAGAAGCCGGCGAATATCCGGCTTCTTTCGTTTAAGGACGAGGATTTTTATGAATCCTTTCTTTTCGCAAATCCTCTTTCATATCATCCAAGTTGATCGTATCCACTGTCTGCATATCCTCATGCATATCGAACAAGCTTACACGATCCGAAGAGGGAATCCCTTCAGGGTGCGCCAAATAGCGAAAGTCGATCTTTTCCCGATCTTCACCCGTCCCAGGCTGATTTTCGTTTGCCATAGCTGTTGCCTCCCTACATCTGTTTCCTCATAGGATTGGCAAGATCAGTGGATATATTCGCACCTAATAAACCGCTATGGACAACACTGTTCATTTTACCGCCTGCGTAATGGGGCAGTCGTCTTTTGTTTGTTTGCAACAATTTTGCGCACGATCGGATATACGACCGGAGCCCATTTAATAGCTGCCTTGATTAATCTTCCTAATTTCATGTAATTCGCCCCTTTAACCGTTTTCTTTAATTTGCCCTCTCTTGCGATTAAGTAAACAAAATCCGCTCTTTTCTATGACAGTTTCACTATGCTAATCAACTTCTTGTTTTTCATATTCAGAACTTTTAAAGATAAATATGTTTGAAATTGAAAGTTTTTGGACAAGACTGGTGGAAATTGTTAAGAAGAGAGGAGCAATATTACTTGATTAAGATTAAATTGATTGTGTTAACCGCAATCATGACACTCTCATTCAGTGTCGTGACCGAAGCGGCTATATTCAGCCAGACAGAACACGGAGAAGAGAATGCGAATCAACAAGTGTGGCCGAATCTTCATGATATTCCTTTTATCGAAGTATGGGAAAGTACATTTCCGTTATTTTATCCACCACTAGATTTATTGAAGAGAGAACCTATGACTTACGTCGTCGAGGAGGGCGATACTTTATTTCGGATCGCCTTGAATCATGACATGACAGTGGATGAACTGATGAGCTTGAATAATTTGTCCGGGGAAACGATATACCCAGGAGATGTTTTGACCATTAGCGGAGAAGGACCTGTAGACGATATTGTTGCAGTTAGTACTGTAAAGGTCGCATCCACCTATGAGGAATCAGTGCCGAAAAAGCCTGCATTCAACTCCTCCGTCTCGACTCCGCCAGCAAGTTCTGGAACGGAAATGACTGTGACGGCAACAGCATATACGGCCTATTGTACCGGTTGTTCGGGAACGACAGCATATGGAATTGATTTACGCGCCAATCCCGATCAGAAAGTGATAGCGGTAGACCCATCGATCATTCCTCTTGGAACAAAAGTTTGGGTGGAGGGCTATGGGGAAGCGATTGCTGGAGATGTCGGCAGCGCTATTAAAGGACATAAAATTGATGTCTTCATCCCGACCTATGAGAGTGCGATGGAATGGGGCGTCAAAAAGGTGAAATTAAAAATTATCAATTGAGTGGGTACGCATTGGGAATCTTTCACTAGAAATCCCTAATGCGTATCTTTTTTATGTTACACTATTTGATAATAGTGTGTCGGTGGAGGGATGAAGATGAAGAGTATGAATGACGAGCTTTATGATTTCTTGCTTGAACATAAAGAGGCCATAACAGAGGAATGGCTCTCGGACCGTGATAAAAAGGACGGTTCGATTTATTCGAAAGATGCCGGCGAATGGTCGGAGCAGATGCTGCGGGAGCAAAACAGTTTGACGAACTTGACGATCGCCAGCAGCCTCTTGGAAGATCAGGAGGTATTTGAAAATAATAAGAAGAATTGGGCGAAGCTTGTCGCAGAAAGTCGGGTGAGCAGCAGGACTCCGATTTATGAAGTTCTGGAGGCGCTCAGTAAGTTGAGGCATACATTTTGGCGATTTATCGAAATGTTTGTTGAGCGGGAAGGGAACCGGGTCCTTCGTTCCAACAATATAAATTGGGGCATCGTCATAAATCAGGCGTTTGATGATATCATTGTGGAGTTTACGAAAAAGTATGATGAACTCATGAATACCCGGCTAGTTGCACAGCAAAGCCTGATTGAAGAGTTGAATGCGCCGATTATCAAACTCAATTCAACAATCGGCGTCTTGCCGATCATCGGGGATGTGGACACGACTCGGGTACAGGCGATTGGGGATTTTGTTCCGAATAGGTGCGTGGAGCTTGGTGTCAGTCATTTATTTATTGATTTGTCGGGTGTTTCCGTGATCGATACGATGGTGGCAAATCATATTTACCAGTTGATGCAGGTGCTTGATCTGCTTGGAATCGAGTCGACTATGACGGGAATCCGACCGGAAATCGCTCAAACTTCGGTTCAGTTGGGGCTGGACTTTTCTAAAGTCCGTACGTACGGTTCGCTGCAGTTGGCCATTAAGAAACATTTTAAAGAGTTCTCAGTGAATTAATCAATTATGAAAAATGAACGGTAAAGGATAGGATCCTTCGCCGTTCATTTTTTACTATATTTTTATTCCAAATGAATTTAAGAGAATCGCTTCTTTTTCACTTTCAGTGAGTGATTTGGAGCTTATGATTCCATTCTCGGATACTGTCAGCTCTCGGTCCTTAACTGTCATTCTCCCTGCAGGAATAGCTTTTGTGACGATGTCGAAATGGGTGAAGGTCGATTCGGGTGAGACTTGATTGAATACGCAGCCTTCATGGAAGTCGACGAGTTGCTGTTCAATTGTAGAAAACCGATAAAGTGGTCGGGATTCACCATTCCGGCTTCTAATTAAGTCATAGACATCCTTGCCTGATTTCTGTACTGCATAAGTTCCGCTGACGTCAGTTTGCTGGCTTCCGCTCAATGGAATGGGGAGTATGGTGGAATCTCCGAATCCGACATCGACAAGGTATGGTTCATCCAAACGGACGAGAATGGCGGCATGTGTGTCGGGCTTTGCCCATTTTCCATTTGGTCGGAAGACAGTGGCGGCGATGAGGGAAGCATCGTATCCAAGCTGTTTTAACAGCCAATGGAATAACCCGTTCAATTCATAGCAATAGCCTCCGCGATTCCGGAGGACAATCTTTTCGTAAATCGACTGCAAGTTCAAGTAGATCGGAACTCGGCGGATGACATCGAGGTTTTCAAATGGCACTTCGGTCATATGTAGACGTTGCAGTTCCGAGAGCTGTTGCAGGGAAGGTTTGTTGGCGCTTGGTGCTTGAAAACGGTTGAGGTATTGTTCACTATCCATTCTATCAGCCTCCTAACGATTAAAAATAGTATACCATTGATAGGAGATGCGCTTATTAAAAAGGCCACTGCAATACGCAGTGGCCTCAGCCTGTTGACAAACGCTCGCATCCGTTGTTGCTCGTGTCGCTCGTCCGCTCATGAACTTTAGTTCTATTCGCGTCTTCGCTCCACTTCGCGCCTAGGATGACAAGCGCTTTCAATCAGGCTGAGGGATTTGTCTATTAATCGTATTTATCCCTAAAATCATTATTATGCAGTTAGATCTTTCTCCACTTTACCGCCTTTGATGACGACTTGGATATTGTCGTTGTTTGCGAGGGAATGGATATCTTCGAGCGGGTCGCCTTTCACGATGATAATATCCGCAAGCTTTCCAGTTTCGAGCGTTCCGACTCGATTCTCCCACCCTAAACATTCAGCGGCAGTTTTAGTGGAGGCGACAATCGCATCCATCGGAGTCATGCCAGCCTCCACCATCAAGCCTAGCTCGCGGAGGTTAGTGCCGTGCTTCATGACGCCTGCGTCAGTTCCCATTGCGATTTTCACGCCGGCCTTATACGCTTTCTGGAAACTTTCGATATGGTGCTGGATGACTTCCTTCGATTTCTGGACTGCCGTTTCGGGCATTCCCGTTTCTGCGGCGGTTTCCAAAACGGCGACAGGAGCAAGAAGGGTCGGAACGAGGTACGTCCCGTTTTCGAGCATCAGATCGATTGCTTCTTCGTCAATGAAGATGCCGTGCTCGATGGAATGGACTCCTGCTCGGACGGCGTTTTTAATTCCTTCCGCCCCTTGTGCATGGGCCATGACCTTGACGCCTTTCCGGAAACGCCCTTCCTCGACGATGACTTTTAGCTCTTCCAACGAGAATTGAGTGAATTCAGGGTGGTCGGTTGCACTCAATACGCCGCCGGTCGCATGCACTTTAATGACTTCCGCTCCTGCACGAAGCATTTCACGCGTCTTTTTGCGGACTTCTTCCACGCCATCGCAAATCCCGTTCGGCATGCCCGGGTATGGAGAAGGCAACAGATCGAGCACATTGCCGGAAACCGTATAGCCATCACCATGCCCGCCGGTAATTGTCAATGCGTTAATGCTGAGCTGCAAGCGTGGTCCTGGAATGAGGCCTTCGTCTACAGCTTTTTTTACGCCTAGATCAGTGCCGAGCGCATCCCGTACGGAAGTGACGCCAGCATCCAATGTCGCTTTCAAATATTGCGCCGCCTGATAATACATGAATGAAAAAGGAGTAGCCAATCGTTCTTGGATTGGTGAGAATTCCAACATCATATGGACGTGCGTATCGATGAAGCCGGGAAGGACTGTTCCGCCCTCCGCGTCGATAACCGTTTCATCCCCAGTTGCTGCATAGCCGCTTTCGTTACCGACGTAATCGATACGATCCCCATCAATCACTACAATCTGGCCTTGCTTCGGTTCACCGCCGTTGCCATCGATAACCGATCCGTTACGAATAATTGTCTTTGCCATCATATTTCCCTCCGAATTATAATGTTTGAACTAAAATGCCGGCGATAACGACTGATGCTACTGTAACTGTCGTAAATCCGCCGATGAGCATCGGTGCCAATAACTCATCGAAAATCGCCTTCGCCTCTTTCTCATTTCGTGCGATGCTTCGGCTTACTTCCTCACAAAGAATATAGTCACCAGGGAAACCGAACAACGCAGTCAATGCAACTGGCATTCCTTTATATGGGTGCCATTTTACAAGTTTAGACATAATGAATCCGCCGACAGTAATGCCAAATGTACCAATGACGAGAATAAGGATGATGCTTGGCAAATTGCTAAGTACTTGAGAAGGTGTGACGCCTGCCATCGACCCGATGACAACAAAGATGATGCCGATCATCGTAATTGTGAATGAATTAGCCTTTTCCAACGTTTTCGGTTCGAAGATTCCGATTTTTAGTCCGATGACGCCAATTGCGAGACACCAAAGCGTATAGTGAATCGGTGTGACTGTGCCGAGGGCAACTCCGACAGACGCACCGACGAAAATATAGAACAATTTCAACGTCGTACTCGATTTGAAAGGACCTTGTTTCTTGCTTTTTTCCTCTTCCTTCAAAGTCTCCGCTTCCGAGACCATAGGGACGAAGGTTCCGTTATCGATGGATTCCTGTATTTTTACTGCGTATTTTCTCATGAAATTCATTGCAAGCGGCATTCCCATAAGCCCTTGGAAAGCTACGATCAGGGCAGGAATGATAACAAGGCTTGAATACCCGAGCTCTTTTAGTTTTTCCGATGTGATGATTAGAGCAATGATGCCTCCGCTGATCGGACCTACTCCTGCAACAGCAGTCGGGTAATCAAAAATCAAAGGAATGATTGTCAATATGAGAATTCCGGAAACGATGATACCTCCAAGAGCGATAAGAACAGCTTTGAATTGGCTTTTTAGCAGTGAGAAAGGAATCATTGTTCCCATATGCAAAATTGCAGGACCGATTAAGATTGCCCCCAGAGCGGGAAATTGGGACTTTTCCAAAATGTCCTTCGGGAAGATGCCTGTCCAAATGAGGATAAGGAATCCTACCATCGCGGTGAGAAGCATCGGGATTCTGGCCCTTGTCACAATCGACAGCCATTCGCCCAATGCTATAAGAGCGAAAATTAATGTTGTGGCGATTACAGGATTACTTAGCATGATGGCTCCTCCTAGATGCAATACAGTTATTCTTCAGACAATGAATTTAATTCCTAGTCTTAAGTGATATCCAATATATCAGGGAGAAAATAGTTTGTAAACAGTATTTCGACGATTAGTACTATTACTTTATATTGGAAGCGCATACAATTATATAAATGGTGTTGCGAAAATATTGTAATACTTTAAGCTCATTGCGAATATAAAGGTATTCAAGCCTATATATATATGATAATATAATAGAAAGATAATTCGGATATCAGCATAATAATTGCTAGAAATTCGATGAGAGAAGCGGGGAATTCATATGAGAAGACATAATCTGTTTTGCATGGCAATCGTCGGAGCGTGCCTGTTTCTCCTTTTTGGGTTTAATGATCAGACAAAAAGGGTCCACACTCCTAATATGCTCAGCGTTGCGCACCGGGGAGCTTCCAGTTTTGCGCCTGAAAATACCCGTTCCGCGTTCCATAAAGCAGTCGAGCTGCGTGCAGACTATCTTGAATGTGATGTCCATCTCTCGAAGGATGGCGAACTTGTCATTATGCATGACGATAAAATCGATCGCACTACAAATGGCAACGGTTACATTAAGGATTATACATTAGCTGAGCTGAAGGCACTGGACGCAGGTGGAAGGTTCGGTGATGAGTTCCGAGGCGAGCCGATTATGACACTCAATGAATTATTGGAAGAATTCTATGACCAGGTCGGATTATTGATTGAATTGAAAAACCCGCAATCCTATCCAGGTATTGAAGAAAAGGTCGTTTCATTATTAATGGATTATGACGACATGAGCTCGATCATCATCCAATCATTCGATGTGAATTCCATGAGGAAAATCAACTCCTTGTTACCCGAAATTGAAGTAGCAATCCTTATTCACCCTTCCGAATCAATTTTAACCGCAAAGAAGTTAGATGAACTGACATCATTTGCATCCTATATCAATTTTAACGTTTCCTTTTTAAGCAAAAGGATGGTTGATAATATCCACGAACGCGGTAGTAAAGTTCTTGTTTGGTCGAAGAAGGATAAGCGGTTAGTGGCGAAAGCGCAGAAGTTTGGTGTGGATGGCATTATATCGGACTTTTCAATTTGGCCGACGGATGAACCAATCTACTTGGTGCAGGAATAATTTAGAACAAAAGCCGGACATAAATTGTCGGCTTTTTTCATTTGTGCAAAATAAGATGTTGAATCGATGCACATCATCCATTTCCCATCTAATGCCACCATTCATCTACCAGTTTTGTCGGAAATGATGGGATATATATAGTATGATAGACGGAATGGAGGCGATCCAAAATGAAGAGCGAATCATTCAATACGGAAATTTGTCCGGAGATTCTATTACAAGGAGCAATGAGATATGACCATACGCATTTTATATGAAGACAATCATCTACTCGTCGTAGAGAAACCTGTCAATATGCCAGTACAGGCAGACGACAGCGGAGATAATGATTTATTGACGTTATTGAAGGCGGATCTGAAGGAGCGTCATCAAAAACCGGGTAACGTCTATTTGGGCCTCGTGCATCGGTTGGATCGTCCGGTAGGGGGCGTCCTTGTATTTGCAAAAACATCAAAAGCGGCGTCCCGTCTATCCGACGTGCTACGAAAAAGGGAGATGGAGCGAACGTATTTGGCTGTCGTCCGAGGAGATTTAGGTCACGGAGGCCTATTGGAGCATCATCTGTGGAAGGATGCAAAGAAAAACAAGGTCCATACTGTCAAGGCGTCCCACCCTGGGGGAAAGAAGGCGGTCCTTCATTATGAAACGATTGAAAGGAAGGACGGCATGAGCTTGCTTGCAATCCAGCTCCATACGGGCAGATCGCATCAGATTCGCGTACAGATGGCTGCATCGGGCGCACCTCTCTATGGCGACCAGAAATACGGTCAGCATGTAAACAAGCCGGGACAGCAAATTGCGTTATGGGCGCATACACTTGCTTTTCCACATCCGACGACAAAGGAAGTCCTCAAATTCGAGTCTACCCCGCCATCCGACCATCCATGGAATATTTGGAAGCCTGTGCGTGGAGGAATGGTAACGACATAAATTATTTCGAGCACGCTGCCCTGCTTAATTGACATCGAAATTCCGGACCCCTACACTAAGAAAGAGAAAACATGTTGGAGGAAGTTATGACAAATCATCCGTTTATCCCGATTATTGTAGGGACTGATATTAATGCATACAATATGGCGATTTCATTTCACGAGGCATACGGAATCCATCCGATCCTCGTCGGTAAAGAGCCTTTATCTTTTACAAGCCTGAGCACAATCCCAGGTTCAATCGAGTTGAATTCGAAATTAGGGGAGAAGAAAGAATTCGTCCGCTTCCTTAAACAAGTTGCGGAAAAATATAGGACGCAAGGGAAAAAGCTTTTACTTATCGGAACGAATGATCTTTATGTCCGCTTAATCATCGAATGCCGTAAAGAGCTACAGGAAGATTTCGTATTCAACTATATCGAAGAAGAGTTAATGAATAATCTTCTAGTAAAGAAGAATTTCTACCAGCTTTGCGAAGAGCACGGCATTGATGCGCCGGCGACTTATTTCTATTCATGCGAATCGGACGACCGTTTCAATGAGGAAGTCATGTTCCCGGTTATCATCAAACCGAGCAATGGCGTGCAATATTACAAGCATCCCTTCGAGGGAATGCAAAAAGTGTATAAAGTCGATTCTTATGAAGAGATCCAGAAAGTCATCGAAACAATCAAGAAAAGCGGCTATCGCGACGACTTGATCATCCAAGATTTCATTCCGGGCGACGATACATATATGTGGGATTCCGTATTCTACATTAACAGCAAAGGCAAATCCGAACTGATCACGTTCGGACAAGTCGTCTTGCAGGAGCACACCTTAACAGCGATTGGCAACTATACTGCCGTCATCACGCGGTACAATGAAGAAATGATGATGAAGCTGAGAGGGTTTTTAGAGGCGCTCAACTATGTCGGCTACGCAAATTTCGATTTGAAATACGATCAGCGCGATGGGAAGTTCAAAGTGTTCGAAGTGAATATCCGGCAAGGACGTTCAAGTTACTACATTACATCATGCGGTCATAACCTGGCGAAGAATTTTGTCGACGACCTCATATACGGCGTCGAAAAACCGTTGACATTATTAGATGAAAAATTCCTTTTTACAGTCGTACCGAAAATCGTTTTAAGGAAATTTGTCGGCAATGCCAAAATCCGCAAAGAGATCGATCAGCTTTTAAGAGCAGGGAAGTACGCCAACCCGCTCTTCTACAAAAGGGATAAGAACTTCAAGAGAAAATTTTATCTTTTCATGAGACAAATCAATTACTACCGCAAATATAAAAATAGTAGATGGTGAACAGAAATCCCTGTTGCTAGTAGTGGCAACGGGGATTTTTTGGTTAATTCTTCATGGTTTATAGAATTGATGGTAGTGGAATAGATGATAGGCATCAATCTAGGAGGAGTTATCACCATGAGAAAGATAGAAAATCCCTTACTCGAAAACAAGAGGGATAAAATAATTGAAAGCCTAGTAGAAGAAGGCGTCTTTAAAATTAATGGAAAACAACTATATGAACTATCTTTATATGAGTTAATGAAACAGTATACAATGAAATTAGAGTGAAACTGACGTTGGGGGGATTTACATGAACGGAAAATTGGATGAAATGCGGCATGAATGGCTCGAAGAGGCGACAATCCGGCAAATGCAGGAAAAAATGGCGACTGGTCATCTTACATCAGAAGAATTGACCGTCATGTATATGGAAATAATTGCGGAGAAAGATCGGAATATCAATGCCATACTAGAATTGAATCCGCAAGCCCTCCAAATCGCCAGGGCTCTTGACGAGGAACGTCGCCGCGGAATTGTGCGGTCGTATTTGCATGGCATCCCGGTGCTGTTGAAAGACAATATGGATACGGGTGACGGCATGCATACAAGTTGCGGCTCGTTGGCTATGAAAAACCACTACGCTACGGAAGATGCTTTTTTAGTGAAGAAGCTTCGGGAAGCCGGCGCTGTCATTTTAGGCAAGACGAATATGACAGAATGGGCGAATTTCATGTCGGATCGTATGCGGAATGGGTGGAGCTCACGTGGAGGACAAGTGAATAACCCGTATGGACTTTTTGATGTCGGAGGTTCGAGCTCCGGAGCTGCGGCCGCGGTTGCAGCCAATATGGCGGCGGTCTCCATCGGTACGGAGACGAGCGGCTCCATCATTAATCCATCAGCACAGAATGCTCTTGTCGGCATAAAGCCGACTGTTGGGGCGATTAGCAGAAGCGGCGTCATTCCGCTATCATTCACACAAGATACACCAGGACCACTCGCCCGGACGGTGGAAGATGCGGCTATCACATTCGGATTGATGGTAGGTTACGATGAAGCCGATCCGATCACTGGGGAGGCTGAACGTTTCGATGGAATCAATTGGCTATCCTTGTGTGACGCAAATTCACTAAAGGGAAAAAGGATCGGTATCGCCCGGTCGATTTTCGTGCGGGAGGTTTCAACAGAAAGGAAAGAGAATTTCGAAGAAGCTCTCCGTCGACTTGAATCATTAGGTGCCGAACTAGTCGACAATATCGATTTAGGGACAATGGAAGACGATTTGGGTTATGATGTCCTTCTGTATGAATTCAAAGCGGCGCTGAATGGGTATCTTGGTAAAACACCAATGATAAATCCGATCCGCACATTGTCGGATATTATCCAATTCAATAAGGAACACCCGGATGAAACGTTGAAATTCGGTCAAGTGATGTTGGAAAAAGTGGATCGGACGAGCGGGACGTTGACCGAACCGGAATATATTGAGGCATTGGTACGAAACCGTCATTTGGCAGGGGAATTGGCCCTCGATCGGGCATTTGATGAACATGAAATTGATATGCTCGTATTCCCGCAAGATCACGGGTGCAGTTTTAGCGCGGCTGCAGGCTATCCGGCGATTACGGTGCCTTCTTCCTTCACGGAGGAAGGGGAGCCTTTTTGCATAACGCTATGTGGCAAGGCGTACTCCGAACCTGAACTGATTGGTTATGCATATGCATACGAACAGGCGACGATGGCAAGAAGAAAGCCTTGATGACTTGAAAGAAAAACGAATCCGGTACATTATAAGATAAGGAACAGTGAAAGCGGGGATGAGAATGTCCTTCTTGGAAAAAATGGACGATAGTATTAAGCAGAAGTGGAAATTTGAACGGGAAACACCGATTCAATCCCAAATGATACCGGAACTCTTGGATGGCCGGGATGTAGTGGCGGAATCACCAACTGGAACAGGGAAGACGCTTGCCTATGTATTGCCGATCCTTCAACAGGTGGACGGGAAGAAGATGCAGACACAAGCGTTGATCATGGCTCCTTCCCAAGAGTTGTCAATGCAGATCGTCAATGTCATCCGTGAATGGGTGGAAGGAACGGATATAACGGTTACCCAATTGATCGGCGGTGCGAATATGCAACGGCAGATTGAACGTTTGAAAAAGAAGCCGACGATCGTTGTCGGAACTCCGGGAAGACTCGTCGAACTCGTGAAAGCGAAGCGTTTGAAAATGCATGATATCCGCTATATCGTGTTGGACGAAGGCGATCAGCTGTTGTCACGCGATTATCGTGTCATCGTAAAGGACTTGATTGAAGCGTCGAACCCGGAACGTCAAGTTGCTGTTGTTTCAGCTACGATCACTGATGAAATCGAACTCGTCGCCAAAAAGCTGATGAGAGATCCTGTCCGGTTGCATGTCCCTGTTGAGGATATGCCGTTGTCGGGGAAAGTGGTCCATTCATTCATTAAGACGGATGCGCGGGATAAAACAGACCTTCTTCGGGGACTGTCCCATCTGCCTTCAATTAGGGCGCTTGCTTTTATGAATAATGTCGATCAGCTTCGAATGAAGGAAATGAAGCTGCAATACAATGAGGCGCCAGTTGCGGTCCTCTATTCTTCGATGACAAAATTCGAAAGGCAGGAAACTTTGGAGAGCTTCCGAAAGGGCGAAATCCGGATCCTTATTGCAACGGACTTGGCGGCAAGAGGATTGGACATCCAAGGACTGACCCATGTCATCCACGTGGATGTCCCTCAAACGATCGAGCAGTATTTGCATCGTTCGGGTAGGACGGGACGTGCCGGCGAGGATGGAGAAGTGCTGACATTGCTTTCGTATCCTGAGGAGCGGACGTACAGGAAGCTGTCGAAAGGGTTCAAGCCGGTCCAGAAAGTCTGGTATAAAGGGAAGTTGACCGAAGGGAATTCGAAGACGGTAGGCGGCCAAAAAGACGTGAAAAAACCGAAAAAGAAATGATTACAAAAGCGTAGGGTGGCGGTTATGCGACAGGCATAAGACAGATCTGCGAAACGGCGTTCTTTGCCGTGCAGCAGAGCTGACTTATGACCCGAGCGGTTGCCACCCGGAGACTAGATGAAACAAAAGCGTAGGGTGGCGGTTGCCACCCGGTGTCTAGACGAAACGAAAGGGCATGCCTAATTTCCGGCATGCCCTTTTCCTTTGTTATTATAACTGAGTTAAAATGATCGGTTCGTCTTTTGTCACGATGATCGTATGTTCAATTTGAGCGACGAGAGATTTATCCGGAGTAATGAATGTCCAGCCGTCTCCAAGCTCGATAATATGCTCGGCTTTTTCAGAGATGAACGGCTCTACCGCCAACACCATTCCTTCTATCATCAACGTTTGATCCCAAGCATCATAATAATTTAAAATATGCTGCGGCTCTTCGTGCAAAGATGTTCCGATCCCGTGCCCAGTCAAGTTCTTAATGACTTTCAGGCCGTTATCCTTCGCTTCCCTCTCGACAACTTTTCCGATCTGGCTTAACTTTGAGCCTGCTTTCACTTTTGTCATAGCACGGTCAAATGCGCTTTTCGCCACGTCACAAAGCAGTTGTTTCCTCGCATCTGCCGTGCCGACGACGAATGAAATGCCCGTGTCTGCAAAGTACCCGCCGTAAGATGCGGAAACATCGATATTGACGAGATCGCCATCTTGGATGACCCTTGATCCTGGAATGCCGTGGGCAACTTCATGGTTGACACTGATGCATGTGTATCCCGGAAACTCGTATTGGTCAATCGGTGCCGACACAGCCCCGCGCTCAGCAAGTAGGCGTCCTCCGAGTTCATCAATCTCTTTCGTCGTAATGCCAGGCACAGTCGCCGCTTTCATCGCTTCCCGTACCTCTGCGACGATGCGACCGATTTTTTTCAGTGCCTCGATCTCTTCGTTGTTCTTTACAATCATGATTTACAGGTCCCTTCCTCGAAACGTACTTTTCCAACTGATTATAACATAATTATTCAACCGTAAATAAACGTATGCCTATCCTAGTTGAGTTTAGTTTTTATCAAAACAGTTTTGAATGAGGATAACTTTTGCAACAATATTGCTTTTTTATAGAGAAAAATAAATATGTTGATTTTCGCTACAGGCACACGCTTTCCGTGGGGCGGGCGGTGAGCCTCCTCGGTCGCTACGCTCCACTGCGGGGTCTCACCTGTCCCGCCAATCCCACAGGAGTCGGCGCCTTTCGCTACAATCAACGATAATGTCTTATATATATTTAACACTCAAATTGATTGGAGTGGAGATCGGCGACTCCAGCGGGAACAGCGCGAGCTGAAGACCCCGCAGGAAAAGCCGTAACGAAGAACGGCTTTTGTGACCAAAAGCGATAGCGTTGGGAGCACCTCCGAGGAGGCTGAAGCCGTGCCCGCGGAAAGCGTCCGATCGGAACGGAGATCAATGGTTTTTGGAGCAGGCTAGAGCATTATCAATCCATTACATAGATTTTACTTATATCCTTTTCATCCTTATCATTTCAACACTTTCACACCCTGATAGACATTCCAGATGACGACGAGTAAAAACAGCAGTCCGTAGACGAGCATAAACAGGAAAGGAGCGAGGCCCCAAAAGTCGAATTGCCCGGTCATCATCGTGTGCATTCTCGATTCATACGAAATCATTGAAAACGAAAACAGGATGAAGCCTGCGATGAGGATCACGATAGGGACAAGGTGCGAGATGAGCGAACGTTTCGCGTGCCCTTTCACTTCATGGTCATCCGTAACGAAATAGACGATTGCAGGCAACAGTAAAGGTGAGAAAAATATGCTGAAATAACATAGTGCAGATAGAAGTTTATTATTGGTCATGGGCTTTCCTCCCGTAATCCTAATAAGTAGTTTACAATATCATCTTGCTTATAAGTATTTTAACATATACAATGGATACGACAATTGAATTACAAGACCACAAGGGGTGCCTTTTATGGCTGAGATTGGACTTTTGTCCTAACCCTTCGAACCTGTAAGTTCATGCTTGCGTAGGGATGTGGATGGAAACTGACATATATCGATGTCTCGGTTCTATCCGGGATGTCGTTTTTTGTTAAAAATGAAAAAAGGCTCTGTTTACTATTCGTTACCTTGATTGGCTTTGTGTAAACGTATACTTATCAACGTATTCTTATCGCCTTCAAGTCGAAGCAGAAAATCGTGTTTTTCTTCATTCCGTATCCCTCCGACAAAATTAGAGGAGGAGTTTCAATTGGATCGTAAACGGCTTCAGTTATTATTAGAGGTTGCTATTTTAGGAGCATTATCCTTCGTCTTGGATAACTTGACATTATTCAAAATGCCCCAAGGCGGATCTGTTACATTATCGATGTTGCCGATTATTTTGATGGCATACCGGTGGGGAGTTGCAGGGGGCTTATTGACGGGATTGATTTCCGGTCTTCTCCAAGCTGTGATAGGGGGCTATATCATTCACCCTGTGCAAGGTGCGTTAGACTATTTCGTCGCATACACAGTTGTTGGATTGGCGGCGTCAACTTATAGTTGGTTACTAAAAGGCAAAATGGAAGGGCGCAAAGGTGTGATGGCCGCAGCAATTATTGTTGGAACGGTATTAGGGGGACTTCTTCGATATGCAGCCCACTTCATCGGTGGAATGGTGTTTTTCGCAGAATATGCCGGAGACCAGCCGGCATGGCTATACTCCTTAGTATACAATGGATCCTATATGATACCATCCATCATATTGTGCGCAATCGTAGCGGTTATCCTATTCACATCAGCGCCTAGACTTATCCAAAGAACATAAAAATAGCAGGGGCATGAGTTGATCATGCCTCTGCTATTTTTTAATGTGTTCGCCTGCCTGAGAACAGGAATATGCACGTGACGATGACGGCAGATAAAAAGATGGCCGCTGCCGATATGAACAGCTCCTCCGTCCCGTTCCTGACGGCAATGCCGATAAACGCCCAAACAAAAACGAGATTCATTACATAATCCTTATAGTGGTACATAAAATGTAAAGCGAACGCCGTGGAAAGCGTCAAATAGATAACGGCCCATAGTGGATCGCTTAATCCTAATCCCGTCCATCCGTGAATCATAAGAAAATAACTGACATTCGACAGTGTCGTGATGAAAATCCATCCCGTCAGTAAACTGAATGGGACTCTGCCATACAATCGGTTATCCCGTTTCGGAAATATAACGTAAAATGTGAGCAACACAATGAGAAGTGCGATTTTTGCAATGACGGTTCCCGTAAATAATTCAAAGTGCCAAAGGAATATCCAAGCGATATGCAGAAGGCAACTCAATATGAAAAGGAAAGTGACGCGGTTTCGATGTGCGGAGCTCATCTCGTGGCGAGTCTTATTGAAATTGATAATCCAGAAAAAGAGCATAATATAGAGCAACCAACAGATTACTAATACATAGTCCGCAGGTAGGAAAAGCAACGGCAGCCGATTTGTAATTTCCGCCGTAGTGTTTCCATTTAGTGAGAAAAAGCTTGCTGTTATATTCAAAAGTATGACTGTACAAAGCGACAGGGTCATCAGAAGTATTCTAGACATAGTACATCCTCCCTTTGAACAGTATACATAGGAATGGTAATTTGTGCGAAGGAAAGTATGAAGTTTCCGTCACAAATCTAATATTTCGAATGCCGAACATTCATGGTATAATAAAAACATGATTTTATTAAAATTTTCTAAATGATTAGGGGGATCATTCATTGACGACTACAAAAACATATTCACAAGTATGGGATTTAGATGTATTTTTTAAAGGCGGCAGCGATTCAGAGGAACTCCGCTCGCATCTTGATGCTGTAAAAGAGCAGCTAGGCGATTTGGAAAACCTTGCAGCCGCTATGCAAACTCCTGCATCAGTGGAAGAGGCAGACCAAATTCTACACGTCATTGATGAAATCAAAAATACTGCAAAAAATTTAAGGGAAGCGGGAGCTGTCATCGGCTGTTTCCTCGCTGCGAATACGAAAGATAAAAAAGCGCTCGTCCTCCAAGCTGAAGTTGGGTCTTTAGGTGCGCGGTTCCAGACAGCCATTTTGAAAATCAAACAAACGGTTGCAAGGACGGATGAAACGGTTTGGAATGAACTGCTTGAGACGGAGCAGCTATCCCAATTCGATTTTATTCTACAAGAATGGCGCGAAGAAGTTCGGTTGAAGCTATCAGAAGAAGAAGAAAGCCTCATTACGGCGTTAAGCGTCGATGGTTACCAAGGGTGGGGACAACTGTACGATCAGCTTGTAGGGGATATTACAATTGAATTGACTGTTGATGGGGAAGAGAAGAAACTTTCTGTCGGCCAGGCGAATAACTTAAGTTCACATTCAGACGTCAAAGTGCGCAAAGAAGCGTTTGAAAAACTCGAAGAAGCATGGGAATCGAAAGAAGATTTCTTCGCTTCGACATTAAACCATCTGGCCGGCTTCCGTTTGGCTGTCTATGAAAAGCGCGGTTGGGATTCCGTTTTGAAAGAACCTCTCATGCGGAATCGGATGAGCCAGGAAACGCTCGACGCAATGTGGTCGGCGATCAGTGCCAATAAAGCTCCTTTTGCAGAATATTTGAAGCGGAAAGCCGAACTATTAGGAAATGAAAATATGAATTGGTATGATTTAGATGCACCGGTCACGTCATCGACGAAGGAAATGTCCTTCCAGGAAGGTGCAGAGTTCATCCTGGAGCACTTTGGTAAATTTGGTCCAGAACTGGAATTGTTTTCAAGGAAAGCATTTGAAGATAGCTGGATTGAAGCGGAAGACCGTGCGGATAAACGTCCGGGAGGATTTTGCACGGGCATGCCGGTTTCTGAACAATCCCGTATTTTCATGACATACAGCGGCTCCATGTCCAATGTGGCGACACTAGCACATGAACTTGGCCATGCGTTCCATTCATATGCGTTGCGTCCGGTGCATTACATGAACCGTCAATATGCAATGGGAGTTGCGGAAACAGCTTCAACATTTGCAGAGATGATCGTGGCGGACGCTGCCGTTAAAGCAGCGGAGACAGAAGAAGAGAAACTTGCATTGCTGGAGGATAAAATCCAGCGCAGTGTGGCATTCTTCATGAATATACATGCACGCTTCCTTTTCGAAACGCGGTTCTATGAGGAAAGGAAAAATGGAGTTGTTCCTGCTGGAAGATTGAATGAATTGATGGCAGAGGCGCAAAGAGAGGCATATGCAGGTGCTCTTGATACTGTACACCCTCATTTCTGGGCTTCGAAGCTGCATTTCTATATTACGGGAGTACCGTTTTATAACTTCCCATATACATTCGGATATTTGTTCTCATTGAGTATTTATGCGAAAGCCATTGATGAAGGGGAGTCGTTTGAACAGAAGTATATGGCCTTATTGCGCGATACTGCGGTCATGTCTGTCGAAGATCTTGCGATGAAGCATCTAGGTGAAGATATTACGAAAGAGGAATTCTGGGCAAAAGGTGTGGCATTATGTGTGAAAGATGTCGAGGAATTTTTGAAAATTGCTTCCGAAGAAAGGTGAAGTGGCATTGATTCTGCTTGAAGGGCGAACTTGTTATTTACGTATATTGACAGAAGACGATGCAGCGATTTTCACCGAGCTGCTCAAAGCGAATCGGGAATATTGGACGGTCTTTGAGCCGCGTCATGAATCGAGTTACTATACGGTTTCTGTCCAACGGGATAAGATAAGGGAATCCATTTATCAAATGAGAGATCGGCGCGAATACAATTTTGGGATTTTTGATGCCGAAACAAGCAGGTTGATCGGTCACATATCGTTATACAGCATCAAGAGGCTCCCGTTCTCAAGCGGTTTTGTCGGATATTCAATAGATGAGCGGGAAACGGGCCGGGGGCTCGCAACGGAAGCGGTGAGAATCGTTACAAAGTTCGCAATCGAAACTGTTTCATTGCATCGGGTAGAGGCGTTTGTTTCTCCGAGGAATGTCGGTTCAGTGAAAGTATTGGAGAATGCGGGTTTTGTCCGTGAAGGGTTGCTGAGGAAGCTGTTGTACATTAACGGTTTTTGGGAAGATCATTATATGTATGCAATTTTGGCTGATGATTATTGAAAGGGTAAGGCCGCCTGGCGGAAAATAGCTGCTAAAATAAAAAGCCGATTCTTCTGATTGAAGAATCGGTTTTTGTCATATTACATATTTCCCGGGAAATCAGGTGTCAGTTTTCGTCGATTGAATCGTATCCGTTGACGATGATGTCCAAGAGGCCTGTGTCAGGGTGTGCGACGAGACCGTGGACAGGAACTTTGCGATCCATAAGCGGGTGGTTCCGAACTTGGTCCACACTTCTTTTCACGCTTTCCGTAACATCATTGAAACCGCGTAGCCAATCTGTCATATCAATTCCGGAATACTGTAATGTTTTAAATAGATTTTTATCGACGCCACGATTAACCATTTTTCCAATAATTTTTTCCGTGTCGATGGAGCTCATGCCGCAGTCGTGATGGCCAATAATATACACTTCATCAGCCTGCAATTCGTAGAGGGCGATCAGGATGCTCCTCATGATTCCGCCAAAAGGATGAGTGACGATGGCGCCGGCGCTTTTAATGATCTTCGCATCACCATTCTTTAAATTCATAGCTTTCGGAAGGAGCTCTGTCAGCCTCGTGTCCATGCAAGTCAAGATGACGATCCGCTTATCGGGAAATTTTGTAGTGGCGTATTCTTCAAATTTTTTCTCATTGACGAATTCTTTATTGTACGTAATGATCTCAGACAAGATGGTCATGTAGAGGCCTCCGTTTCTAAATAGGATTTCTTATACTACAAGATTGCCATTCAAGCGTCTTGTAGTTGCAAATCCTTCTTCGATTTATAATAAATAGTGTACAGAAAAAGAAAAGAGCTGCCAAGTGGCAACTCTTTTTTTTTATTTTACTTCCGGTTTTGGATCGATTCTTTCTGCATCCGCAGAATTGAGAGCTTTCCCAAGATAATGCATTGTGAATAATGCTGCTAAACCAAGGACGATAGCATATCCAATAACTGTAGTATACATTAAGCCCATGATGCGACCCCTCTCTACAATGAATATTTATTATACATTCATTATACTATAATCATCCGATAATTAAAGAGGAGATTGAAATGTTTTAAGGAATTGTGTCTAAAATCAGAAGGCCCAGTTTCCATTGCGGAAGACGGGTTCGACAGTACCATCCTCCAAAACGCCGTCAATATCCATTTCAGCAGACCCTATCATGAAGTCGACATGCGTAATGCTTTGGTTGAGGCCGCGTTCTTCCAACTCCTCGGAAGACATTGTTTTACCTTCTTCGATACAGAAGGAATACGCACTGCCGATCGCCAAGTGATTCGATGCATTTTCATCGAAAAGTGTGTTGTAGAATAAAAGCCCCGATTCGGAAATTGGCGAAGCGTGCGGAACGAGTGCGACTTCTCCTAGATGCCTAGCCCCTTCATCTGTATCGATGAGTCGTTTGAGGACTTCTTCTCCTTGGCCTGCTTTCACTTCTGTAATCCGGCCGTCTTCAAAAGTGATTGTGAAATCATCGATGATGTTTCCTCCGTAGCTAAGCGGCTTCGTGTTTTTAACATAGCCGTTTACGCCTGTCTTATGAGGGACCGTGAAAACTTCCTCAGTCGGCATATTTGCCATGAACGCATTTCCGTCCACATTTACGCTTCCGCCGCCAACCCAAATATGCCCTTTCGGCAATTCGATCGTCAAGTCAGTGCCCGGTGCTTTGTAATGAAGCTTGGCAAATGCTTTTTTATTCAAATAATCGGCTTTTTCATTTAAATTGCGGTCAAGTTCTTTCCATGCGCCGACTGCATCTTCCTGGTCAGCACGTACTGCTTTGAAAATGGCTTCCCATAGTGCCGGAACTTGTTCGGATTCGTCCAGATCCGGAAACATTTTTGCAGCCCATGCCTTCGATGGTGCAGCAACGACGGACCAGCTGAAACGATCGGCCATCATCATTTTTCGATAATTGCTCAGCGCTTTCCCGGCAGCCTTTTGGGCATCCGCAATACGGGAAGGGTCGACATTTTTTAGCAGGTCAGGACTTTGTGAAACGATGCTGACAAATGCCGCCCCGCCTTCCGCAAGCTTTTCGCGTTCCATCACTTTCCATTCAGGGAAGTCCGAGAATGATTCGGCAGGCGCCTTTTCATAGCGAAGTTTAGTCAGTTCATCATCAACCCAATCGACGATGACATGTCGAGCGCCGGCAGTATATGCTTTGTCGGCCACCTTTCTAACGAGCTCTTTAGTCTCGATGGAAGCGCTGATGAAGAGCGTCTGATCCTTTTGGATATTCGCTCCGACCTCCACGATGAGACTGGCATAATTCTCCAACTTCTGTTCAAATGTCGACAACATGAAAACCTCCTTAGTCTGTATATTTTAATAGTACTCTAGTGTCAGATAACAGGCAAAGGAGAATGTGTGAACAGGGACAATGAATTATTCATGGAAGTTCCATATTTATTATTCAAGATTGCTAAAGAATAATGGGATTATGTCGAAATAAGAAGAAGTAGACAGTAGGACATGGAGGTACTTATATGGACTTATCAACCGTTTTTGGACTTATCCTCGGAATTGTGGCGCTTTTTGTCGGTATGGCGATGAAAGGTGTAACACCGGATAACCTGTTTAATATAGCCGCTATCCTCATCATAATTGTTGGAACGATAGCAGCGGTCGTCATCGCATTCCCGATGAAGGAGATTAAGCGGGTGCCGAAACTGTTCGGCATCATTTTCAAAGAACAGCACTTAACTGCCGACTCGGACTTGATCAAAATGTTCTCGGGTTGGGCGGATATTGCTAGACGGGAAGGCTTATTATCATTGGAAGCAAAAGCCGATGAAATTACCGATCCATTCTTAAAAAATGGACTAAGCCTAGCAATCGACGGTCAAAACGCAGATTATATACGCGATGTTCTGACTGAAGAAGTAGAGGCGATGGAAGATAGACACTCGGCAGGAGCACAAATCTTTTCTCAGGCAGGGACGTATGCGCCGACTCTTGGTGTGTTAGGGGCAGTTGTCGGTTTAATCGCCGCACTGAAGAACATGAATGATATCGATGCACTTGGACATGCCATTTCAGCGGCATTCATCGCAACGTTGTTAGGGATTTTCACAGGATATGTGCTTTGGCATCCATTCGCCAATAAATTGCAACGCAAATCGAAAGAAGAAGTTCGCCAAAAAATGATGATGATTGAAGGCGTCCTATCAGTCCTCGAGGGTGAGGCACCACGGGTGATTGAACAAAAATTGGCGTCTTACTTGTCGATGGAAGAACGTCGAAAGCTCGCAGCTAAAAATACGAGCGACAAGGGGGCGGGCCAGGTTGTCGAGGAAACGTAAGAGAAAGAATAGGGAAGAGGGTCATATTAACGAGTCTTGGCTTTTGCCTTATGCAGACCTTCTCACGTTGCTGTTAGCGATGTTCATCGTCCTGTTTGCGTCAAGCTCATTGGATGAAGCTAAATTCAGCCAAATATCGTCCGTATTCAACCAGATTTTTGACGGGGGGACGGGGGTAATGGATAACGCTGCTCCGACACCTGTACCGATTCCGAAAGACAGCGCAGGGGAGCAGAATGAAAACTCCTCCTATTTGGAAGATCAACAATCCCTCGAGGAAATCCAGGATAAGCTTGATGAGTATATCGCGGTTCATGAGCTCGAAAATCAGTTTCAGACGAAATTGACAGAAGAGGGACTGTTGATCACAATTAGAGACAGCATTCTGTTCGAGTCAGGCAAAGCGACGATCCAACCGCAGTATGAAAGTTTGGCGAAAGACATTTCCAATTTGCTTGTTTTTGAAAAGCCGCGTCAAATTGTCATTACGGGACATACCGATAATATTCCAATTCAAAGCGCAGAATTCCCCTCGAACTGGGAACTGAGCATGATGCGGGCCATTAATTTCCTAAGGGCGATTGTTGGCAATGATAATTTGGATCCGCAGCTGTTCAGTGTGAAGGGGTATGGGGAAAACAAACCGGTCGCTTCAAACGACACGGCTGAAGGAAGAAGCAAGAACAGACGGGTTGAAGTTCTTATACAACCTCTTGTTTTAAAAGATGGAACGTCAGTTGAATAATCAATGAGTTAACAGGTGAAGGAGTATCTTTCACCTGTTTTTTTGCATGAAAAAACCGATATGGCAGGAGTCTCCTGTCATATCGGTATAATGGTCATTTATTTACGCAATGCCCCAAGTTCAGCTGCGATGGCTTGCATTTCATTCGGAGTGATGTTATCCCTTTTCATGACCATCTCGTACATGTAAACCAAGTCTTCATATTGGGAAGTGCTGAAGTTCTCCGCTTTCATTGCATCCACATTGACCATTCGTAGTTTTTCTTTAATTTTTTCGATCATATACGTTACATTTTCAGGTGTTGGTTGAGATAGATCCATAATGTCGTCCGCCCTTCATTAGCTTCGGACTTAATCATCACATTAATCTTACTTGCTGTCAACCGATGCTGTTTTCCCTACTTTTGCAGCTTCTTTCTCTTCCTCGATTTTCGTTTTGAATCGTTTAGTTTCCATAATGATTACTCCAGACAATCCGAGAAGACCAATCAAGTTCGGAATTGCCATCAAACCGTTCAATACGTCAGCTAGTAGCCATACGATATCGAGGGATACAAGAGATCCGACAATGATGAAAGCTACAAATGCAATACGGTAGCCTAATACTGCACCCTGTTTAGGGAAGAGGTATTGGAAACATTTTTCTCCATAGTAGCCCCATCCAAGAATAGTGGACGTTGCGAAGAAAACGATACCGATTGCTACGATGATTGGACCAGCCCCGCCTAGGAATGTTCCGAAAGCTTCGGCAGTCAATGCACCAGCGTCAATCGATTTGTCTTTCCATTGACCCGACATGACAATTGTAACTCCAGTAATTGAACAGATGACAAGTGTGTCAAAGAAAACTTGCGTCATGGAAATGAGCGCCTGGCGTCCAGGCATATCCGTTTTTGCAGCCGCGGCCGCAATTGGAGCGGACCCAAGACCTGCTTCGTTCGAGAAGAGACCACGGGCAACCCCGAAACGGATAGCAGCACCGATGGCACCACCTGCAGCAGCTTCTCCTGTAAATGCATATTTGAAAATCGTAGCGAAAGCTTCAGGAACTAGATGGATATTCATAACCATGACAATTGCACCGGCTATGAAGTAGAAAAGTGCCATAATCGGTACGAAGAATGCAGTAACCCGTCCGATGGATTTGATTCCTCCAAGGATTACAAGTGCGCCAAAGATCAAAAGGGCAATTCCAGTAACTATATGTGGTACATTGAATGTGCTTTTCATGACATCCGCGACTGCCTTCGATTGTGTACCGTTACCAATACCGAAAGCTGCCAGCGCTCCGAAGATTGCAAATGCGACACCGAGCCATTTTTTCTTCAAACCGTGTTCCAAGTAGTACATCGGCCCACCGGCCATTTCACCTTTGGAATCCTTTACGCGGTATTTGACCGCAAGGATGGCTTCCCCATATTTCGTTGCCATTCCGAAGAAACCTGCGAGCCACATCCAGAATACGGCACCCGGACCGCCCATGTATACGGCGGTTGCGACACCGACGATGTTACCGACGCCGACTGTGGCGGCCATCGCGGTCATGAGCGCCTGGAACTGGGTAATGTCGCCGTCCGCTTTTTTATCGTGCTTACGGGAAAATACTTGTTTCAATGAATACGGCAATAAACGTACTTGGATAAATCCGAGTCTTAAAGTTAAAAAGATACCCGTTCCCACAAGTAGGACAAGCAATGGTGGCCCCCAAATAAATCCACTTGCCTTGTCCAAAAAGCCTGTGATTACATCCATCATACTACCCCCTGTTTAGTTTGTCTTTTTGATTTGGAATTACTTTTACATCAAAAACATTCCCCCCTGACGATCGACTCCCTCCCTTTATCACTATCGAAACATTGGACTATTGAGAATATTGATAGTGTTATGGTTAATATGCCTTAACTCCTTCATATTAGTCAAGACATTTTTGCGAATTCGCGAAGATTGTTTGTTTTTTCATTCGAGGGGTATAATGATATATGCAAATTAGAATGATATTGGAGGGTTTTACGTGGGAAACAGCAAATTTGGAAGGTTTATCATACTAGGGGCAATATTGGGCGGAGCTATTAGCATGTTCGATAGAAGCACCCGTTACCAGGTGAAGAGAAAATCAAGCGCGATGATTGAGCAAGTAGGGTATTATTCAAAAAATCCGGATGTCTTGAAAGAGAAACTTCAACAGCAGAAGGACAAGTACTTATCGATTTACGAACAATTTTCTGGAGACGCCGCATATATTAAGAATCAAGTGGAGGAGTTAAAAACGTTGACGCCGCAAGTGAAAGAGCTTGTCGTCGGGACGAAGGAAGCCTTCGTTGATTCGAAAGAGGAATACAAGGAGATTGTCAACGAGTCGAAAGAGGCTATGGAAGCAAAAAAGAATTAAGCCTCGGAAGGAGTGAGTCAAATGTGAAAAACAAAGACCCGTTAACTCCGAAAAAAGAAAAAAAGCCGTCCAAGAATGAAAAAAGTGGTTTCATGTCGAATTCTCCAATTATGAAATTCCTTGATGACGTGAAGGATGGGGATTTAGAAAAATTCGATGTCACAACGACAAAAGGATTTTGGAAGGAGCTCCTCGTGAGAATTAAGATAGTGGATATCACTGGCTTAGGTTCTCAGTTGGCGTTCTTTTTCCTATTATCTTTATTCCCTCTATTAATCTTTTTGATAACATTATTGCCATTCTTGAATATCGATGAATCCCAAGTGCTCCTGTTCATAAGGGATTATGCTCCTGACAGCGTATATACGCTGATTCGTGACACCCTCCAAGAAATATTGAATAACCGGAATGGGGGATTATTATCGATCGGGGCATTGGCAACGATATGGTCTGCCTCGAAAGGGATGAACGCTCTTACGAAGGCATTAAACCGGTCTTATCATGTAGAGGAATCTAGATCATTCATCGTGGCAAGAGCGATGTCGGTCGTATTCACGATTGCATTGATTGGCGTCTTGGTCGTCGCTCTTATTTTACCAGTATTCGGTCAGCAGATCGGAATGCTAGCATTCTCCTATTTTGGAATGGAAGAAGGTTTCCTGAAATTATGGGGAAGCATAAGATGGATTATACCTCCTATTTTGATCTTCCTTGTTTTTTCCGCTCTATATTGGGCAGTCCCGAATTTGAAAATCCGATTAAAAAGTGCAATGCCTGGAGCGTTGTTCGCCACTGCGGGATGGATATTGACGTCACTTGCCTTCTCCTTTTACGTCGGTAATTTCGCGAATTACTCGAAGACGTACGGGAGCATCGGGGGGATTATCGTCCTTATGATGTGGCTTTATTTCTCAGCGATCATTTTAATGCTTGGCGGTCAATTGAACGCAGTTATGACGGAACGGAAGCAAGCAAAACTAGCTAAAGATAAGAGCAATGCTGTCGGTTGACATGCATTGCTCTCAGCCTGTTGAAAAACGCTCGCATCCGTTGTTGCTCGTGTCGCTCGTCCGCTCATGAACTTTAGTTCTATTCGCGTCTTCGCTCCACTTCGCGCCTA
Source organism: Sporosarcina pasadenensis (assembly GCF_047228845.1). Lineage (NCBI taxonomy): Bacteria > Bacillati > Bacillota > Bacilli > Caryophanales > Caryophanaceae > Sporosarcina > Sporosarcina pasadenensis. Next base: position 26,704 of record NZ_JBFEGM010000010.1, on the reverse strand, counting down.
GGCTGACAAGCGTTTTCAATCAGGCTGAGGATATGCCTATTAATTGTCTACACTATGAGAGCAATGCTGTCAGTTGACATGCATTGCTCTTTTCGTCTCTTTATTCGACTTTATTCAATAAACGCAGTCCATTCAATATGACGAGGATCGTGCTTCCTTCATGGCCGATTACGCCTAAAGGCAAATCGACGACTTGCATGAAATTGGAGATGATCAGGACAGCAATGACGGCGACAGAAAAGAAGACGTTCTGTTTCACGATCCGCTGCATCTTCTTTGAAACTTTCACAGCATAAGAGATGCGAGTCAAATCATTTTGCATGAGGACGACATCTGCCGTCTCCAATGCGACATCGGTTCCTTCGCCCATTGCGATTCCTGAAGTCGCTGTCGCCAAAGCAGGGGCGTCATTGATGCCGTCCCCGACCATTCCAACTTCTCCGTATTCCGTAAGAAGCTTCTTCAATTCCTTGACCTTTGTCTCCGGCAGGCATTCGGCTACATAACGGTCCAATCCCGCTTCATTGGCGATTGTCCTCGCTGTCTTTTCGTTGTCACCTGTCAACATGATCGACTGGATTCCTAAATGTTTCAGATCCTTTATGGCCTGTATCGCTTCAGGGCGCAGCGTATCTTTCAAGGCGATGACTGCGAGAATACCTTCCGAATCTTTCATGGAAACGACGGTCTTTCCTTCATTTGAAAGGTTATGGACGATTCCGTCATGGAATTCATCAATAAGTTTGGTCCCGACAAATCTCGGGTTTCCTACGAGGATCTCTTCGGAGTCGATAAATGCACGTATTCCATATCCCGGAACATCTTCGATCTGCGGGTTTTTCCTCTGGAACACCCCTTGCTCTTCAGCGTATTTCACGATGGCGACTGCGAGTGGATGATTCGATTGCGCCTCGATGCCCGAAAGCAGGGCAAGGACTTGCTCGGCGTCTGCATTTTCACGGACGACAAAATCGGTTACGACCGGCTTTCCGGAAGTCAATGTGCCGGTTTTGTCAAAGGCGATCGCTTTCAATGAACCAAGATGCTCCAGGTGGACGCCGCCTTTGAAAAGGATTCCTCTCTTTGCTCCGTTCGAAACAGCCGCCAACGTCGCGGGCATGATCGAAGCGACGAGCGCGCAAGGGGAGGCGACAACCAACAGGACGATGGCACGATAAAACGTCGTTGTCCAATCCCAGTCGAACAGATAATGCGGTAAAAACATCATGACGATGACAGTGAAAATGACAATCTTAACGTACGTGCCTTCGAATTTTTCAATGAATTGCTGGGATGGAGACTTTTCACTTTGCGCATTTTGAACAAGGGCGATAATTTTTTGGAACAATGTTTCCGTACTCGGCTTCGTCATTTCCATCTGGATTGCTCCGCTTATATTGACCGTGCCAGCAAATAACTCATCATCTTCAGCTTTGGAAACGGGGACCGATTCGCCATTGATAGCCGACATATCGACAGAAGTCGTTCCTTTAATGACAGTCCCATCGACAGGAATCCGCTCTCCCGGTTTTACAAGTATCCGTGAGCCGACGGAGAGGGAGGAGGTGGCTACTTTTACAGTGGAGCCGTCTCTTTGTATGAGCCAAGCCTCCTCGGGCTGCAGCTCCATTAACGAAGATATTTCCTTATGGCTTTTATTTAATGTAAACGTCTCAAGGGCGCCGCTAATTGCAAAAATGAAAATCAGGATAGCTCCTTCAGCCCAATAACCGATTACTGCGGAGCCGATTGCTGCAAACACCATCAGCATCTCCACATTCAACTGCTTATCGGCGATCGTTTCCTCGATGCCTTCTTTCGCTTTCGCAAAACCGCCTATCAGAAAGGCGATAATATATAGAGTTATTGAGAGCGTCGATGATTCATCCTTTCCAATCAACCAAGCAGCTAAAATCAGAATTCCCGCTAGGATTGCAGCGATAAGCTCCAAATGCGCTGTCCAATGTGCAAGATTTTGTGGGGATTCCTTCGTTTGCGTTGTCATTTTACTACCTCCTTTTTGAGAATGAGTATCAACTTCAATTAGCGATAATTATTATGATTTGATAATTATTATAAAGTAAGTATACCAAACTCAAAGGGAAAAGCAATACACATGACCTAGGGGAAGGAAAATAGCATGGAAAAAGCCCCGACACAATATGTGCCGAGGCTTTAGTTAATTAACTGAAAACTTTTTCTTTAAATTGGGATAGTTTTTCTAGGGATGATTGATCTACGTCCGCGTGTAGGCTGTTACCGTGTGAGTCCATCGTCACGACAGCTGTAAAGTCCTCGACGCGCAAATGCCACATCGCTTCCGGAATACCGAATTGGAGAAGGTCGACGCCTTCAACCGCTTTAATGCAGTCTGCATAGTATTGTGCAGCTCCACCGATTGCGTTCAAGTAAACTCCGCCATGTTCCTCAAGCGCTGCAAGTGTTTTCGGCCCCATTCCGCCTTTTCCGATTACGGCGCGGATGCCGAATTTTTTCATAATATCGCCTTGGTACGGCTCCTCGCGAATTGAAGTCGTTGGCCCAGCGGCAACGATCTCATACCCGCCGTCTTCATTTTTCATAACGACCGGACCGCAATGGTAAATGATCTGGCCATCCAAATCGACTGGCGCATCATTTTCGGAAAGATGCTTATGGATTGCATCGCGTCCTGTATACATATGGCCGCTTATTTTAACGACGTCCCCGACTTTAAGGTCGCGGATTTGTTCCTCACTGATTGGGGCTGTCAACTCGACAATACGTGAGGACTGCTTCGTTTCAGTTTGTTCTCCGTCTTGTGCGAAGGAAAGTTTTTCTCCTTCATTATAATGCCAACTTGTAACGGCTCCTGTCTTCGGATCGAGATCCACAGCCATCCGGCGATATGCCCAGCAGTTATATGCTACGGAAACATAGAAGCTGGCAGGAAGGCGATGCATGACACCGATTTTACAACCTAATAATGTTGCCTCTCCACCGAAGCCCATCGTTCCAATGCCGAGCTTATTCGCCGACTCAAGAATGTAAGCCTCCAATTTGGCGAGGTCCGGATTAGGATTCACGTCGTCCACTGCGCGGAAAAGTTGGTCTTTCGCAAGCTCATAGCCCGACGTGCGGTCTCCGCCGATACCGACGCCGATGAAACCTGCAGAACAGCCTTGTCCTTGTGCTTGATATACAGAATGGAGGATGCATTTACGGATGCCGTCAAGATCGCGGCCCGCTCGGCCTAACCCCTCCAATTCCGTCGGCAGGCTGTATTGAATGTTTTTATTCTCACAGCCTCCGCCTTTCAAGATCAATTTCACTTCAATATGCTCGTTTTCCCACTGCTCGAACTTGATGACTGGAAGGCCATCCCCGAGGTTGTCCCCGCTATTCTCACCAGTTATTGAATCCACTGCATTCGGTCTCAGCTTGCCATCTTTTGTCGCTTGGACGAGCGCTTTTTTAATGGCTGCCTTTATTTCTAGTTGATTGACTCCGATCGGCGTTTTGATCTTGAATGTCGGCAAGCCGGTATCTTGGCAAATTGGGGATAGCTTGTCGTCTGCCATATTGATATTCTTTGCAATCGTATCGAGACTCATTGCAGCCCGTGTGCCGGCATCTTCTTGCTCTCTAGCTGCTTTTACGGCACGACGGACGTCTTTCGGAAGATTTGTAGACGTTTCGCAAATTAGATCATACATGCTTTTCTCAAGTTGTTCTATGTACATTCTCATTTCCCCCTAGAAAATCATTGATCTTTTTTTAGTTTGTTCATTTGGTTTTCCAGTTCATCGATCAAGTCAATCAGCTGATCGATATCGTCAAGGTCAGTCGTTTCTGGCTCAATTGATTCAAGCTTCTCCAAAAATTGATGGAGACGATTTTTCAACTCGTCGACGTGATTATTGCTTTGCCTATTATCCAAGAAGTACACCTCTTTTCATCATTGTAATCGTATACGAATTACATGCTTTTTTCAATGTTGCCAAAGTGCATGTTAATAAAATGAAAATTCAACTTAACAAAATGTTTACAATAGAAAAATATCATGCTATACTACAAGTAATCATTTGGAAAAGGAGGCCGTAGTGTAGAGACGAATCGAATCCTTACGAAAAGGAGGGGATCCGTGAACGTTTGACGGCCCTAGCCGATAGACGCCTACGAATTATATGCAAAATGAAAGTGAAGGTTCTATTCATAAGTAAAGGCCCAGCCGTATTCTGACATCAGATATGGACTGGGCCTTATTCATTCACAAAAATTCATATGTCTCAACGACTTCGATCGAATCGACGACCGATTGAAGCATAGAACAGTTCTTTGCCGTTACATGCAAGATCTTTTCCATTTGTTCATCTTCGATCTTTTCACGTTCAATTAGAAAATGAAGATGGATCTTTTCCACACGGTTCGCAACTTCCTCATTCCGGACGACTTCCTTCACTTCGATGCTTATATTTTTTGCAGGCATCCTTTTTCTTTCAAGGATCTTCCGTAGAACGCCTCCGCTGCATACTGCGATGGATGAAACTAAAAGTTGGTATGGACGGAATCCGTATTCGTCATTCGAGGAAATTTGCAGCTTGCCGAACGAAGTCTCCGTTTCAAATCCATTTTCAGTCATTTCGAATTTCATTCTAATCAATCCTCCTTATGCTACTATTATAAGGTGAAACTTCACTCAGTGCATCTTAAGGAGCGTATTGCTTATGAGTACTACAACAACTGCCGAACAGCGGCGGTTTTGGATTCTTGTCATCATCGTTTCGATTTCAGGCTTTTCCCAAGGCATGTTATTACCGCTCATTTCCGCCATTTTCGAGCGGGACGGAATTTCGAGCGCATTGAATGGCCTGAATGCTACAGGCTTATACATAGGCACACTTCTCGTGTCCCCATTCATGGAAGCACCATTGCGTAAATATGGTTACAAACCCGTCATCGTATTAGGCGGCATCATTGTCTTTTCATCATTGCTTATGTTCCCATTGTGGAAAAATGTCGTCTTTTGGTTCATCCTCCGTTTGTTAATAGGCATCGGGGATCATGCCCTCCATTTTTCAACACAAACGTGGATAACAAGCACATCGAAGCAACAAACATTAGGGAGGAATATCGCGATTTACGGCTTGTCATTCAGCTTAGGTTTCGCAGTAGGGCCGCTTTTTGCGCCGCTAGTAAATATTCATGAAGGACTGCCGTTCATCGTCTCAGGCTTATTATGCATGTCTGCATGGCTGCTCGTCTTCAAACTGAAAAATGATTATCCTGAAGTGATGAAAGGGAATGTGGTAGCCGGAAGTTTTGTAAAACGTTCAAAAAGCACGATCGTCATTGCGTGGATCGCTTTCTTAGGTCCGTTCGGTTATGGATTCCTGGAATCTTCATTGAACGCGATGTACCCGGTATATGCATTGCGGAATGGCATTGATCTTACGTCCGTGTCGATGATCCTCGCCATTTTTTCAACAGGGGGCATCATTTCACAGTTGCCGCTCGGCATGCTTTCGGACAAGTTCGGAAGACAAATGATCGTTCCGATAACGTATGGGGGAGGAGCAATCGCCTTTTGGGCAGCGAGTTTGATGGGGAACTCAGTCCCTTTCATCATGCTGACCGTTTTCATTGCAGGCGTTTTTGTCGGGTCGACCTTTTCGCTCGGCATTTCATATATGTCAGACCTCACTCCGAAGAATCTATTGCCAACCGGTAATTTGCTTTGCGGCATCTTCTTCAGCATTGGCAGTCTTACTGGACCATTTGTAGGAGGGATTTTCCTAGAGTTCGTCGAAAACGTCAGCTATTTTCTCATCATCGCCATTCTGTTCGTGGTGTTGTTCATCATCTCTCTTTATGGCACGAAAAGAAAAAGCATCCTGACGTAAGGGATGCTTTTCAATTCATCGGAGAATTGAATGGACATTTTCATATTCGAGAACTAGATCGTCCAAAGATCGGAATTCATATCCCGCTTTTTTTGCATCGCGGATGAAGTCCGGCAATGCTTCCGCATTATCGGGTGACACTGTATGCATGAGAATGACGGCACCGGGATGCAGCTGGTTCATGAGCTCATTATAGGCATAGTCTCGACCGCGTGGTTTATTGGCATGCCAATCAATGAATGCGACGGACCAGAATATATGGCGGTATCCTAACTCATTTCCTTTACGCAAGACAGCATCGTTGAAAATCCCTTCAGGAGGCCTTGCGTAAACAGTACGTTCGATTCCTGTCGTCTTATAGAGGAGCTCATCGAACTTCTTCCATTCTTCCTCCATTCTTGCTTCCGATAGATTCGCCATGTTCGGATGATCGAAGGAATGGTTTCCAATTCCATGTCCATCCTTCACCATCCGCTGGACAAGTGGGGCAGCGCTTTTCAAATAGTGGCCCGTCAGAAAGAATGTTGCAGGGACTTCCTCTTTTTTCAATGCATCCAAAATCTTTTCGGTATAGCCGTTTTCGTAGCCATTATCGAAAGTCAAATAGGCGATTTTTGCGTCAGGCTTGCCTTTGTATATGGCGCCATGTTGTTCAAGCATCGATTCCAAAGCTGAGCCCGCGTTCGGAGGGACTCCATTCGTAGCTTTTTTAAATCCCCAATGGAATTCCTCGGCTTTAGCCGAAAACGGATTAAACAAAATGCCTACAACGATGATGAAGGCAGCCATAAGAATTCCGGGGCCATGTTGTTCAACCATAGATCGCACTCTCCTTTTTGAGTAGGGTGTGCATATGAAAGGAGAATATACTCTCTTACAGCAGATTATCCAAAGCTAAGGACAGAATTGGGAAATCGAATTCAAAGCCGTCCGCCAATAGTTTTTCAGGCTTTACATGCTGCCCTTCCAGAACAAGCGAGCTTTTTTTTCCAAGCGCAACTTTCATGACGGCTGCTGGAACAGGAAGCCAATGCGGCCGGTGTAAAGTGGTGCCAATCATCTTCCCGAACTCATCCATCCGGAGGGGGAATGGTGCGGTGACATTGACGGCGCTTCCAATTGGCCATTTTGCAAAATGTGCAGAACGGCTCTTGCAACGTCTCGCACATGCACCCATGAAACCCATTGTCGCCCCGTGCCTACTCTGCCGCCGACGTACATTTTATACGGCAAGACCATAAGCGACAAAGCACCCTCACTCTCTCCAAGAACGAGACCGAACCGGGTGTATACTGTCCGTATCCCTAAGTCGTTCAACGTAGCCGCTTTTTTCTCCCAATCATTCACCGTTCTGCCAAGAAAGTCTGTCGCAACTTCAGTAGATCCCTCCGTGTACATTGCGGTTTCTGAGGCAGGATATATTCCAATGGCGCTAGCATTAATGAAGAGAGATGGTTTGACATCCATCTTGTCTATAATTCGGATCAGTTCATCCGCCGCTTCCATCCTGCTATCATAAATCCGCTTCTGATGAGCCTCCGACCAACGTCCATCATTAATCGAGACCCCAGCAAGGTTAATAAACACATCCGCCTCACCAATCTCTTTCTCCGGAACAGCTCCCTCTTGCAACCAAAGTACATACATCACATTCGCGCTGTCAGGTTTTTCATTCCGTGAAAGAATGATAATTTCATGACCGTTCTTTACTAGTAAATCTGTAATATGTTGTCCAATAAAACCAGAACCACCTGCAATGACGACTTTCAATATCTATTCACCCCCTATATTGATATGCCCACCGGATTGAAGCGAAAGGCGGCGACTCCTGCGGGAACAGCACGAGCTGAAAGCCCCGCAGGAACGCAGTGACGAGGAGATTGAGGCCGTGCCCGCGGAAAGCGTCCGCCTGTAGCGAAAGCCGTCACGAAGAACGGCTTTTGCGAGTAAAAGCGAAGCGTTACGAGCACGGTATTGCCGGAAAGAACTGCAAAGCTGACCTCCAACACCAGAACATGTATACTGATAGATAGCGAGGGAGGTCGAACAGATTTGCCTGTTATAACGAAAATAACACAACAAAAACGTGATAGCGAACGTTATAATATATTCCTAGACGAAGTATACGCCTTCAGCGTCCATGAATCCGTCCTCGTCAAATTCGGACTGACAAAAGGAATGCAACTCGACGAATGGTCGATGGACGAAATCACATACGAAGACCAAATCGAAAAAGCATTCAACCGCGCGCTCCACTACCTATCCTTCCGAATGCGAAGCGAATTTGAAGTCAAAAAGAAACTGAAGGACTTAGAATTCGGAGAAGCCGTCGTCCTCGAAGCAATCGTCAAATTGAGAAGGCTTGGATTCCTTGACGATGAGGCATTTTCCGAAGCATTAATGCGAACACAGAAAAATGCATCGAACAAAGGTCCAAAAGCGATCCAACAAGAATTGCAGAAAAAAGGGGTCGGGAAGGAGTTGCAGCAACAAGTGCTTGAAAACTATTCCGAGGAAGAACAATTTACAGTCGCTAAAAAGCTAGCCGAAAAGGCGGCTCGGTCAAATCGTTCTATCGCCCCGGCACAATTAAAGCAGAAAATCCAAAATGCGCTTGCACGCAAAGGGTTCTCTTTTGAATTGATAAACAGCGTTATGGAAGAAATCGATTTCGGCAGAGATGAAGATGAATGGGATTCGATCATCGGCTCGGTCGGTGAGAAGGCGTGGCGCCGATATCAATCAAAGCATTCCGGCTACGAACTAAGAAAACGTGTAAAGCAGGCGATGTACCAAAAAGGGATTCCATTCGATCGGATTGACAGTTTCATCGAAAAAAAGGAGAACGAAGAAGATGGAGACTAAAAAATATAGTGAAATGAATGAACATGAGTTGCGGTCGGAGATCGGCAGTCTGATGGAAAAAGCGCGCAAGGCGGAGCAATTAGGCATGATCAATGAGTTTGCCGTCTATCAACGCAAAGCGCTTATGGCAAAATCATATATGATCGATCCGTCAACAATCATTCCCGGGGAAATCTACAGAATCGAAGGGGATGAAGGGGTCTTTTTCCACGTCGACTATTTGAAAGGCCGCTTTGCATGGGGATACCGTTTAGGCGGAGAGCGTGCAGAAGAGGCGCTGCCGATTGCAATGCTGCAATCAGTGAAAACGGGCAAATAACATTTAAAAGCTTGCCGAGAACGTTTCGGCAAGCTTTTGTCTGGCTTTTCCGTCTAGACTCCGGGCGCTAGAGCCTCGGGGTCATAAGTCAAATATACTGCGTGGCAAAGAGCGCCACTCCGTATATTCGCCTTATGCCTGTCGCCTCTGAGCGGGCGCCCTCCGCTTTTGTTATGAGTTCGGAATAAAATTCAGTTTTTTACGGAGCTTGTCCTCTGAAAAAATCCATCCTGTGTACGAATTGATGACTTCCATGTCTTCATTAATATGTGCGACAGCAACAAACGGATAATAGCTCTTACTCCGATAGCGCAAATCGATAAGGCGTACTTCATACAAATGTCCGACATAAGAAACGGACCATCTATAGATCGGTGAAAAAGATACGAATGCCTGGATGTTCTTATCTTCCATCGCTGCATCGATGTAAGGCGACTTCGGCATAGGTTCGCGTTCGAACCTGTCGTATATATTGACGGAACGGCCGTATGCTCGCCCGACATAGTGACATTCCTTATTAGATGCGGCAACTCTCCACTGGAAAAAATGCATTGTCGGTGCAATGAAAATATCGTCAGCATCCGGAATCGTATTGCGAACGGCATGTGTCACTGCTGCTTTGACAGCAAAACGCAACAAATAATAGAAGAAAACGACAATGTACAAAAGCGTGAACGTCAGAACAGGTTCTGCACCGAACGCCCATGCAACAATTGCGATAATGTGCAACGCGAAAATAATCGGGTCAAACGTATTGATGACCCCAATGGCAACCCATTTATTAGAAAACGGCCGTAGTGCCTGGGTTCCATAAGCGTTGAAAATGTCAACGAAAACGTGCAAAAACACCGCTAAGAAAGTCCATGCCCATAGATGATAGAAGGCTGCCTCAGGAAGAAGGAATGACAGCAAAATCGAGATGACGAGCGGCCAAAGCAGGACCGCAGGCACCGAATGAGTAATTCCGCGATGGTTTCGTATATAAACCGCATTATTCCTCAATTTAAGTACAGTATCGACATCAGGTATCAAAGAGCCTGAGACGACTCCGATAAACACCGCTGTCATCGTGACTGAATCTGAGGCAACGACTGGATCCGCCAATGTCAAACCGCAAACGGCGGCGCCCATGACAATATGTGTTCCGGTATCCAAAAAAATCACTCCTTTACATCGCCTCTGAATTGGCAAAAACAAAAACAGAGCAATCTTTATTCATTTAGTATATACCCTATTTTTCATTAACGAAAAGCATATGCAAAACGGAGGACTTCATGCAATTATTTGAACGGAAACTTGAAAGTGAATTTAGGAAAGCATTAATTTCATGGTATTTGGAAGAAAAGAGGGATCTTCCTTGGAGAAGGACGTCAAATCCCTATCATATATGGGTGTCGGAAGTGATGTTGCAACAGACACGTGTCGAAACGGTCATCCCTTATTATGAACGTTTCATCGAAAAATTTCCGACGCTAGCTGATTTGGCCGATGCGAAGGAAGAGGATGTCTTGAAACTGTGGGAAGGGCTTGGATATTATTCCCGTGCACGGAACTTGCAAGCTGGCGTGAAAGAAGTTGTAGCAGAGTATGGAAACCGAATTCCTGAAAATCGGAAAGACATTTCTAAATTGAAAGGTGTCGGTCCATATACTGCGGGAGCCGTGCTCAGCATCGCTTTCGGTGTACCGGAGCATGCTGTCGATGGGAATGTGATGAGAGTCCTGTCACGAATTTTATTAATCGAAGAGGATATCGCGATTCCGCGTACGCGGAAACTATTCGAGGAAGTCGTCATGGCGTTAATTGACAAAGACGATCCTTCGTCGTTCAATCAAGGTCTGATGGAGCTCGGGGCTACAATTTGCACACCACGACCGAAGTGCCTTTTATGCCCGGTTCGTGATTTCTGCACAGCTTTCCACGAAGGAAAACAAGAGGAGCTTCCCGTTAAATCAAAGAAGGTAAAGACGAGGACAGTACCTCTCCTTTCATTCGCTATCAGGAATACCGAAGGAAAATGGTTAATGACGCAGAGGCCGTCAAAAGGACTCCTGGCTAATATGTGGGAGTTTCCGATGGCGGAAAACAATGCGGGTGGTCCGTTAGAGAAAATCATAAAAGCCGAATATGGAATAAATGTAGTGTCGATTACGCCATTGATCGAGTTCAGACATATCTTTTCCCATCTGACGTGGGAAATGAAAAGTTATTTGGCGGTAACCGATGATGCAGCTCCTGAGGGCTTCACGTTTTTTACAACCGAAGAAGTCGAGGCGTTGCCAAAAGCAGTCCCCGTTATAAAAGTTTGGGACGAAGCAAAAAAACCAACAAATTCCAAACAGAAATTCTAGAATAAAACGAGGTGCTTTGAACATCATATTGGTTACGGAGGTGAAAATCCATGACAAACAAAAATCGAAACAACCAACAACAAACGCAAGCATCGTTCACAAATCCAAACAAAGTAAAACAGGAAATCATGTCTGAAGAGTTTGGATCTGAAACAGACGTGAACGAGGTTCGCCAACAAAACCAACAATCGGAAATGAACAAACAAAACGTTTCCGGCGGAGCTGGAAGTTTCGGAAAACAGTCGAAATAATGGATGGACATCACCGGCCGGCAGCTAAAGCTGCCGGTTTTTTTATGTACCTATGTCGAAGGGTAAACGTTTCAATTTTGATTGGCCAATTGGTATAATGTACGAATATTAGGGTTTCCGACATTTAAAGGTGGTTTTACTGATGACAATACCGAAAGAAGGCGAAACGATACAGGTACATAGCTACAAGCATGATGGCAATATCCACCGTGTCTGGCAGGAAACGACCGTGTTGAAGGGGACGCGCAATATTGTAATCGGAGCGAATGAACGAACGCTTGTAACGGAAGCGGACGGTAGGACATGGTTGACGAGGGAGCCATCGATCTGTTATTTCCATGCCGAGCATTGGTTCAATATCATTTGCATGCTTCGGGAAGACGGGGTTTACTATTACGTGAATATGAGCTCTCCCTTCGTATATGACAATCACTCATTGAAATACATCGATTATGATCTCGATGTGAAAGTATTTCCTGATATGAGTTATTTGATTTTGGATGAGGACGAATATGATGAGCATAAAAAGAAGATGAATTACCCTGAAGTGATCGATCAAATATTGAAGCGTAATATGGATAAACTGCTCTTGTGGATCAAACAACGCAAAGGCCCATTTGCACCAGATTTCATCGAAGTGTGGACATCCAGGTATGAGTTCTATAAACAGGTAAAGAAAAATGACAAATGAGAGCCTGTCTGCGTTTAAGCAGTTGGGCTTTTTATTGTTAAAGGAGGATGAAAATGGGTGAGAGCATAAAGAGGTATTTAAAGTTTGTAAAGCCATATAATTGGCAAATCATCTTGACGATTTTAATTGGCATCGTGAAATTTGCAATTCCTTTATTCATTCCATACCTTATTAAAATTGTCATCGACGATATTATCGGGGCGGATACGCTGACCGATGCGGAAAAGACGAAGCAGCTTTTCCTATGGATGGGAGGGACCGTTTTACTATTCTTCATCATTCGGCCGCCTGTCGAATACTATCGCCAATACTACGCACAATACGTCAGCAATAAAATCTTGTACGATATCCGTGAAAACTTGTATGGACATTTACAAAGGCTCGGGCTGCGCTACTATTCCAATACGCGGGCGGGCGAAGTCATTTCACGCGTCATCAATGATGTTGAACAGACGAAGAATTTCGTCACGATCGGTTTAATGAATGTGTGGCTCGACTTGGCGACAATCATCATTGCAACATGCATCATGCTTACGATGGACGTTCCATTGACGATTGTGACTTTGCTCGCATTTCCTTTTTATGCATACAGCGTGAAGCATTTCTTTGGCAAACTTCGTGACTTGACGAGGAAGCGTTCGCAGGCTCTAGCGGACGTTCAAAGTTATTTGCATGAAAGGGTTTCAGGGATAAGTGTCATTAAAAGCTTTGCATTAGAGGATAAAGAGCAGGAGCGCTTTGACGGTACGAACGGCAATTTCCTCGATAAGGCTCTCAATCACACTCGATGGAATGCGAAGGCGTTCGCGGTCGTCAACACGATTACCGATGTCGCGCCTTTGCTCGTGATTTCTTATGCAGGCTATCAAGTGATCAACGGTTCTTTATCGGTCGGTGTGATGGTTGCGTTCATTGCGTACATCGATCGTTTGTACAATCCGTTGCGACGGTTGGTTAATGCGTCTACCTCTTTGACGCAATCATTCGCATCGATGGACAGGGTCTTCGAACTGATGGAAGAGCCGTATGATATCAAAGATAAGAGCGATGCTGTCGCATTGCCGCGGATCGAAGGGGAAATCCAATTCGATAATGTCGGTTTTTCATACGCGGAAGATGAGGAACCGGTTTTGCGGGATGTCAATTTCACAGTCAAACCGGGTGAGACCGTAGCGCTAGTCGGCATGAGCGGCGGAGGAAAGTCGACAATTGTCAGTCTGATTCCGCGGTTTTATGATGTGACGCAGGGTGCGATCCGGATTGACGGCTATGATTTACGTGATATTCAATTGAAATCTTTGCGTGACCAAATCGGGCTCGTCCTTCAAGACAGTATTCTCTTTAGCGACTCGGTGAAAAGCAATATACTGATGGGCAAGCCGGACGCAACGGATGAGGAAGTGATTGCCGCGGCAAAAGCTGCAAACGCACATGATTTCATCGAATCGTTGCCGGAAGGGTATGATACGACCGTCGGAGAGCGGGGCGTGAAATTGTCGGGAGGACAAAAACAGCGTATTGCGATTGCACGGGTATTTTTGAAAAATCCGCCGCTGCTCATTTTGGATGAAGCAACTTCCGCATTAGATCTTGAAAGCGAAGCGCTCATACAAGAATCCCTTGAACGTCTTGCCAGTGACAGGACAACCTTGATTGTCGCCCACAGGCTATCGACAATCACCCATGCTGACAAGATTTTTGTCATCGACCATGGGGAATTGAAGGAAGTTGGAAGCCATGAGGAACTGATGGCGCAACAAGGCATTTATTACAATCTGTTTCAAGTACAATCGCTATAATCATGCAGCTACCGGACAAAACCGGTAGCTTTTTTTATTTCATTCTGCCATTCGGCAATCGCGTCCAAAGAGAGTGGCCCCGCGCCCAAAGTGCGCAGTTCCGCGTCCAAAGCAAGCCGCCTCGCGCCCAAAGCGATCCGTTCCACGCCCAAAGCATCCCCTTTAGACTATTAAAATTGTATATTGCCTTTTTCTTAATAGAAAGTATAATAGATGTAATTTAATGTTTCTGAAAACACATAAAATGAAAAGGTGATCTGATGACTGAAAGGAAGAAAATTCTCGAGGTAAAAGACTTGCAGACTACCTTTTTCACAGACTCCGGAAATGTTCCGGCGGTTGATCACATCGATTTTCATCTCCGGGATGGCGAAATTTTGGGGATCGTAGGGGAATCAGGATGCGGAAAAAGTGTTACCTCCTTATCTGTAATGGGGCTCGTGCCAAGTCCGCCTGGGAAAATTACCGGCGGGGAAATTGTGTACAACGGACGCAATTTGATCGGCCTGTCTGAAAAAGAGATGAGGCAAATTCGCGGGAATGACATAGCGATGATTTTTCAGGAGCCGATGACTTCGTTGAACCCGCTATTTACAATCGGCAATCAGATGGTTGAAGCGATTTTGATTCACGAAAAGGGTTGGTCGAAAAAGAAGGCTGAGCAAAGGGCAATTGAAATGTTGAAGCTTGTTGGCTTGCCACGTGCCGATGCCTTGCTGAAGGACTACCCGCACCAATTGTCGGGCGGTATGCGGCAAAGGGTGATGATTGCGATGGCACTTGTCTGCGATCCTAAAATATTGATAGCGGACGAGCCGACAACTGCGCTTGACGTGACGATCCAAGCGCAAATATTGAAACTGATGAAAGATTTGAATGTCCGGTTAGGGACTGCCATATTATTGATTACCCATGATCTTGGAGTTGTCGCCGAAAGTTGTGAGCGGGTCATCGTCATGTATGCAGGGCAAATCATCGAGGAGGCCCCGACTAAACTCATTTTTGAAGATCCTCAGCATCCGTATACGAAAGGACTGATTCAATCAGTGCCGGATATGCGGTTTAAAAAGGAACGACTTCATTCCATTCCGGGGAATGTTCCGAAGCCCGGCTCCATAACGAGCGGTTGCAGGTTCGCGGCTCGATGCGAGTTTGCTTTCGACCGGTGCTTTCAGGAAAACCCGGAGCTTTATGAAACAGCGGATGTCCATCAGACCCGTTGTTTCCTATACGACGAAGGAAGGGTGAAGTCGGATGGCCACAACGCCTTTATTGAAAGTTGAAAACTTGAAGAAGCACTTTCCAGTGAAGAAAGGGATGTTCGGCAAGACGGTCGGGCATGTGAAAGCTGTCGATGACGTGTCGTTTTTCGTAAATGAAGGGGAAACGCTTGGAATCGTCGGAGAGAGCGGTTGCGGAAAATCGACGACAGGGCGCATGCTTATGCGCTTGCTGGAACCTACTGCTGGAAAGATAGAGTTTGACGGGAAAGACCTTACTTCATTAAGCCATGAAGAGATGAGAAAAACGCGCCGTGATATCCAAATGGTCTTCCAGGATCCTTACGCTTCGTTGAATCCTCGCCATACGATTGGCAAGATTTTGGAGGAGCCTCTCCTTGTCCATGGCGTTTCGGATCCGAAGGAAAGGAAGAAGAAGGTACGAGAATTTTTGGAAATTGTCGGATTGAATGCCTACCATGCAAAGCGCTATCCGCATCAATTCAGCGGAGGGCAAAGACAGAGAATCGGCATTGCGCGCGCCTTGATGACGAATCCGAAGCTCATCATCGCGGATGAGCCCGTTTCAGCGTTGGACGTATCTATCC
Source organism: Sporosarcina pasadenensis (assembly GCF_047228845.1). Classification (NCBI taxonomy): domain Bacteria; kingdom Bacillati; phylum Bacillota; class Bacilli; order Caryophanales; family Caryophanaceae; genus Sporosarcina; species Sporosarcina pasadenensis. The sequence continues at coordinate 10,718 of NZ_JBFEGM010000010.1, read as the reverse complement.
AGGCGCAAGTGTTGAATCTTATGCAAGATCTCCAAAAGGAGTTTAATCTCACTTATATTTTCATTGCACATGATCTCGGGGTCGTCCGGCATATTAGCGATCGTGTCGCTGTCATGTATTTAGGGAAGATGGTGGAGGTTGCGGATAGTGAGCAGCTTTACGAAAAACCGCTGCATCCTTATACGCAAGCGTTATTATCCGCTGTACCCGTCCCGGATCCGGATTTTCAGAAGGAGCAGATCATCATAGAAGGAGACATCCCGAATCCGGCTGACCCGCCAACCGGGTGCACATTCCATACACGATGCCCATTCAAGATGGATATTTGCACTAAAGTATCACCTCAACTTTCGGAACAAACTACCGGTCATTCTGTCGCCTGTCATCTTTATACAACTCAGGTCGACAATGATATAAAACAATTGGAGGGGTCTCTATGAATAAAAAGAGAATGTGGTCAGCTGCGTTACTGCTATTGCTGGTCCTGTCAACTGTACTTGCTGCCTGTGGTGGCAACAGTGGAAGCGGCAGCACGAAAGATACATTAGTGTTCGGTCGCGGCGGCGATTCCACTTCGCTCGATCCGTCAAGGGTGACGGAAGGCGAAACATTTAAAGTAACAGTCAATCTATATGAGACGCTGTTGAATTTCGGCGAGCAAGATACGTCAGTACAGCCTGGCCTTGCGAAAGAATGGAATACGGATGATGGCTTGACGTACACATTCAAATTGCAAGAGGGCGTCAAATTCCATGACGGAACGGATTTCAATGCTGATGCTGTTGTAAAGAACTTCGAACGCTGGGCGAACGGGGACGCGGAAAAGTTTCCATATTACAACTCCATGTTCGGCGGATTCAAGGGGGATGAAGGCCATGTCATCGAATCTGTCACAGCTGACGGGGATCACACGGTCATCATCAAGTTGAAACGTCCACAGGCTCCGTTCTTGAAAAATATTGCGATGAGTATGTTCGCCATTGCAAGCCCGACTGCATTTGAAAAAGGCGACGATCAGTTCGAAAGGAACCCTGTCGGTACAGGTCCATTCAAATTTGTCGAATGGAAAGCGAATGAATCAATCACGATTGAAAAATTCGATGAGTATTGGCAAAAAGGGTTGCCTAAATTGGAAAAAATCATTTTCCGCTCCATCCCGGACAACTCCGCACGTTTGAATTCACTCATTGCCGGGGAAATCGATCTTGCGGACGGCATTAATCCTGCCGATGGCGAAAAGATTGAAGGGAATGCAGATTTGCAATTGATTGAACGTCCTTCAATGAACGTCGGCTATCTCGGTTTGACGGTGACACGTCCTCCTTTCGATAAGAAAGAAGTACGTCAGGCGATGAACTACGCGATCAATAAGGAAACAATCATTGAATCATTCTTCGAAGGAAGAGCGAATATCGCGAAAAACCCAATGCCGCCTTCCATTTCAGGCTATAACGATGATATTGAACCTTATGAGTACAATCCAGAAAAGGCGAAGGAACTTCTAGCGAAAGCGGGATATCCGGACGGTTTTGAAATGGAACTATGGGCGATGCCTGTTCCGCGTCCATACATGCCTGACGGTGCAAAAGTTGCCGAAGTGATCCAAAGCAACTTGGCGGATATTGGCGTAAAGGCGAAAATCGTTTCGTATGAGTGGCCTACTTATCTCGACAAGGCGAGCAAAGGGGAAGCGGATGCTTTCATGCTAGGCTGGACTGGGGATAACGGGGATGCTGACAACTTCCTATACGTTCTATTAGATGAAGATAATATCGGCAGCAATAACTATACGTATTTCAAAAATGATGCAATGCATGATCTTTTCATCGAAGCACAAACGGAAGTGGATGAGGATAAACGAATCGAGCTGTACAAGAAAGCTCAGGAAATCATCCATGAAGAGGCGCCTTGGGTACCAATCGCACACTCTACGCCACTTCTGGCAGCAGCTAAGGATTTAACTGGGTTCGTTCCACACCCGACTGGTTCTGATCTGTTATCGAACGTAGAATTCAAATGATGGATCCACTTTTCACTTTGCAATGAACAGTAAGGGGGGAGTCGTTCGATACCCCCCTTTTCCTATTGGTGCATTGATTGACGAAAGTGAAGTTTGACGGAATCCGATTGATCGAGATTTGGTGAGGTGAATGTGATGCTCAGCTACGTCGGCAGAAGGTTATTGCAATTAATACCTGTTCTTCTTGGTATGGTTTTCATTGTTTTCATGATGATCCGGGCGATTCCCGGCAACCCGGCCCAAGTCATCTTAGGGCAGCAGGCGACAGCGGAGGCCGTCGCAGCGATGAACGCGAAATTAGGGCTGGATCAACCGTGGTATATTCAATTTTTCAAGTACTTAGGCGGAATTTTACAAGGTAATTTAGGAGAGTCGATGCGCACCCGGCTTCCGGTCGCAGATGAAATATGGCCGCATTTGGCCGCGACGATGGAGCTCGCTTTTTTTGCAATGTTAATCGCTATAATCGTCGGCGTCAACGCGGGCATTGTCTCGGCATGGTTCCAAAATTCATGGTTTGACTACATAGCGATGATTTTGGCGCTCGTTGGCGTTTCCATGCCGATTTTTTGGCTGGGGCTTTTAGGGCAATGGGCATTTGCCATTGAATTCAGCTGGCTGCCTACAACCGGAAGGGAGCAAGTAAGGGATCCGGTCAATGCCATTACCCATTTGTATATTATCGATACGATCATCCAAGGCCGATTCGATCAACTATGGCAAGTACTGCGCCACCTCATATTGCCAGGCCTCGCATTGGCGACGATCCCGATGGCGATCATTGCAAGGATGACGCGGTCAAGTATGCTTGAAGTAATGCGCTCCGATTACATTAGAACCGCTCGGGCGAAGGGCCAGAAAATGTTTTGGGTCGTTTACAAGCATGCGTTCAAAAATGCGGTCATTCCAGTGTTGACGATCATCGGTCTTCAAATGGGGATGCTGCTTGGCGGGGCTATTTTAACTGAAACGATTTTTGCTTGGCCGGGCATCGGAAGGTATATATACGATGCCATCAACTTCCGGGATTATCCCGTCATCCAATCAGGGATTCTCGTTGTCGCCTTCATCTTCGTCATGATCAACCTGATCGTCGACCTGCTCTATGGTCTGATTGATTCGAGGATTAAATATGACTGAGGAAGGGGGAATGCGGAATGTCTGAATTTACGCCTAAAATGGATGGAATTGTTGAAGCAGAAATCGAAAGGACGACCGGCCCTTGGCGGGAAGCTTGGCGAAGTTTCACAAAGAGCAAAGTGGCGGTTGCCGGAATGATCATAATCCTCTTTTTCGTGCTTCTTGCCATTTTTGGTCCTCTCATTGCAAAGGAGGGCATCAATGAGCAAATGGCGGCCGACCGGCTCCAACCGCCTTCAGCAGAATATTGGCTTGGAACGGATGATTTCGGCAGGGATATACTGTCACGCATTATCCACGGTGCGAGAATATCGCTTTCGGTCGGGTTCCTATCCGTCATCGCCTCGGTCATCGTCGGCAGCTTTTTAGGGATTGTGGCAGGCTATTACGGTAGGTGGACAGATACGATCATATCTAGGATTTTTGATATTATGCTCGCATTTCCATCGATCCTGCTAGCCATCGCGATTGTTTCTGTATTAGGACCAGGGCTAGAAAACGCCTTGATCGCCATTGCCATCATCAATGTTCCGAATTTCGGGCGTTTGATCCGGTCTAAAGTATTGAGCATCAAGGAAGATGAATATATTATGGCGGCCAAGGCGATTGGAATGAAGGATGCACGAATTTTATTTTCACATATCCTTCCGAATTCAATGGCTCCCGTCATCGTGCAAGGGACGCTAGCCGTTGCAACTGCTATTCTTGAAGCGGCTGCACTCGGTTTTCTCGGATTGGGTGCACAGGCGCCACAGCCTGAATGGGGGAAAATGCTCGCCGATTCGAAGTCCTATTTACAGTCCGCTCCATGGACGATGATTTTCCCTGGACTTTCCATCATGCTGACTGTTCTAGGTTTCAACTTAATGGGAGACGGCCTGAGGGACGCCCTCGATCCGAAAATGAAAAACTAAAAAACCATCCTTGGCACATTGCCAAGGATGGTTTCTTCAGTAAATCTCATTTTCCAGTTCATTGCTTACTTTATGTCCGTGCCTGCGTTGATTAGAGACGATCAACCGATCTAGATACTCCAATTGCTCTTCATAGTTCAACAACGAAGAGAGGACGTGGAGGAGGTGATAGGCGGAAAATTCCTCTTCCTCTTTTGTGATGGCGATTTCCTTCGCGAAAATATCCATCACTTCCTGTCGTTGGATGAATTCCTCGTTCAAGCTTTCCGTCATTCTATCGGCCTTCAGCTTGCCTACAAATTTCAGATGAAGCTGTTCATGATAAGTGAGCAATGCGTCGAGCCGTTCCTGGATCATCATCCGGAAATGCTCAGGCAGATTGATCAATTCATTTTCATATTTATGAAGCCTTGACAGCACTTCATAACTACTTTTTGACGTTGCGATCATCTGTCTGTATATGACAAGTTTCCTCGCCTTAGACCGCGAGTTTTTCTTGAAGTAGCTCCGTTCTTCTTTATAAAGGGAATAGAGCTGATCAACATTTGCAAGACGCTCTTTCAATTTGGCCAACGATTTCTTTGTTGCAATATGTTCGGAAGCCTGCCTTCCTGCAAGCCGGATCCACCGTATGATTTCATCCTGCGCTTGATGGATTGCTTGAAACAACTTCGTTTCATACTTCGGAGGCATGAACAGCAAGTTGACGATAAAAGCGGAAAGCACCCCAATGACCATAGTGACAAATCGAAGGAGAGCGAAGGACAGGAATGCGTCCCCTTTGATTTCCATGATGGCGATCATTGTTACTAAAGCTAAGGAAATGGATTTCTCAAGCCCCAACTTGAGCATAATGAGGATGATGATGACCGCTGCAAATCCAACAGTCACAATTTGATGTCCAAACACTAACACAAAGGTGATGGCCGTTATGGCACCGATCAGATTACCTTGGATCTGTTCGATTATAGTCAAATATGATCGGTAAATCGATGGTTGAATCGCAAAGATGGCCGCAATGCCTGCAAAAACCGGATTTGGCAAGCTGAGCACCTCAGCCAAAAACAATGCGGCAACAATCGCTATACCCGTTTTGAAGATGCGGGCGCCAAGTTTCATATGATTATCCTTTCTACTAAAGGTATTCAAAATAAAATGCGCCTCTTTCGAGAATGAGGCGTTTTCCGTACTCTACCCTAAATCTTCCAACTGGTCAACTGTTCTTCAGTTCTTTGAATGAACGTTCTACCGCCTCTAGTGTATGAATGATGTCCTCCTCTTTATGCGCAATTGTGAGGAACCAAGCTTCATACTTGGAAGGTGCGAGGTTGACGCCGTTTTCGAGCATCAGTTTAAAGAACTTCGCAAAAGTCTCTCCGTCTGTCTGTTCAGCCTGCTCATAGTTCTCTACGATCACATCCGTGAAGAATAACGTAAGTGCACCGCCGAGACGATTAATTGTCAACGTGATGCCGTGCTTTTCCGCTAATTGAAGGATGCCATCTTCCAGCATTCCTCCTAAGCGATCCATTTCTTCATAGATGCCAGGTTGCTGCAATACTTCCAAGCAAGCGATGCCGGATAGCATGGAAGCGGGATTTCCTGCCATCGTGCCGGCTTGGTACGCAGGTCCGAGCGGTGCGACAGTCTCCATGATCTCTTTCTTGCCGCCATATGCTCCAATCGGCAAACCGCCGCCGATGATTTTCCCGAAGGCGATCAAATCGGGGGTCGTTCCGAGTAACGTTGAAGCACTGCCGTAATGGAAACGGAAGGCCGTGATCACTTCATCGTAAATGATAAGTGCGCCTTTCTCTATCGCAAGTTCATGGACGAGTGGAAGGAATCCTTCATTAGGTTCGACAATGCCAAAATTCCCGACGATCGGTTCGACCAATACACATGCCAATTCGTCTCCCCATTTTTCCATTGCTTCCTTATATGCATCCGGATCGTTGAATGGGATTGTGATCACTTCTTGCGCGATGGAAGCTGGGACTCCCGCTGAATCCGGGGTTCCTAACGTTGCTGGACCGGATCCTGCAGCTACGAGGACAAGATCGGAATGTCCATGATAGCATCCGGCAAACTTCATCACTTTCGTTCTTCCGGTGAAGGCACGAGCTACTCTTATAGTCGTCATGACAGCTTCTGTCCCTGAATTGACGAAACGGACTTTATCCATGGAAGGAATCGCTTCTTTCAGCATTTTAGCAAATTTGACCTCATGCTTCGTCGGCGTCCCGTACAATACCCCGTTTGTGGCGGCCTTCGTAATCGCCTCCGCGATATGTGGGTGCGCGTGGCCCGTAATGATTGGCCCGTATGCACCTAAGTAATCGATATATTTATTGCCGTCGACGTCCCAGAAATAGGCGCCATCTGCACGCTCCATCACTGTAGGTGCTCCTCCGCCGACCGCTTTATATCCTCGGGAAGGACTGTTGACTCCTCCAACGATATGTTCACAAGCTTCTTGATAGATCTGTTCTGATTTTGTTCTGTTCATTTCAATTCCTCCGTTCAAATCGGTACATACTCCATTTTAAACAAACTTGTAGTCATACGCCAAAGAAATTGAAACTATATCGGTTGTTCGGTACGATTGGGGTAAGAAAGAGTTGGAGGGATCGCTATGGAAAAGTTGGAAGGAATGCAGGCGCCGCAATTTACACTGCCTGACGAAAATGGTGAAATCGTTTCTCTAAGTGATTTTGAAGGGAAGAAGTATGTCATCCTCTATTTTTATCCGAAAGATGCTACTCCTGGCTGTACAACGCAGGCATGTGATTTCCGGGATGCCTATGAGAGCTTTAGCGACCTGAATGCTGTCATTTTAGGAGTCAGCCCGGATAATGAAGCATCACATCAACGATTCATCGAGAAGCAAGGCTTGCCGTTTTCATTATTAGTCGATGCAGATCATAAAGCTGCGGAAGCGTATGGTGTATGGAAATTAAAGAAAATGTTCGGCAAGGAGTATATGGGAATTGAACGTTCCACCTTCCTGATCGATCCTACTGGGACAGTCGTGAAGGAATGGCGGAAAGTGAAAGTGAAGGGGCATATCGAAGAAGCGCTTGCAACATTGGAGCAATTGACGAAGAAGGCGTAAGGGGGAGCGGGGCGGATGAATGTTTTATTCACCTTCAAGATAAAAGATGATCAGATGAAACAATTGGAAAGCGATTATCCGGGAATCGAATTTTGCTTCAATAGGAAAATCGATGAAGGGCCAATCGATGAATTTGAAATCATAGTCACCTATGGAGAAGATATCACAACGAAGGTGCTTGACCGGGCGAAGTCACTGAAATGGTTAATGGTCGCTTCCGCTGGAGTGGAGAAGATGCCGCTTGCCGAAATTGCGGAAAAAGGGATTGTGATAAGCAATGTACGCGGAATCCATAAAACACCGATGGCTGAAACGGCCCTTGCACATATTTTGGCACTTGGACGGGCACTACCTAAATTAGCGGAGCAGCAAAAACAAAAAGAATGGAATGCGAAAGTGCGTCAAACGGAATTGCGCGGGTCAACAGCGCTCATTCTTGGACCGGGAGCGATTGGATCGGAAATCGGAAGGTTGCTTCAAGCATTCGGCGTCCGGACAATCGGCTGCAATCATTCGGGGAACCCCGCGCCATTTATGGATGAAACTATTCAATTTGGCGGGCTGATAAGCAGTCTTCCAGAAGCCGACATTGTCATTTCCGTATTGCCTAGTACTGAAAAAACGAAAGGCTTGCTGACGGACAACCATTTCAAGGCGATGAAGGAGACAGCGGTATTCATGAATTTCGGCAGGGGAGACCTTGTGAAAGAATCCATTCTTGTCGAAGCTTTGAAAAACGGAGCAATCGGGCATGCGGTCCTCGATGTATTCGAGAAAGAGCCGTTGCCAGCGGAAAGCGATCTTTGGTCTTTGCCGAATGTAACAATTTCTCCGCATGTCTCGAGCCATTCCGGGAAGTATATTGAGAGAGCGCTGGAGTTTTTCACGGCAAATCTGGAGAAGTGGCAAAGCGGGGATAAGAACTTGACCAATTTGATCGACCCTGAAAAAGGGTATTAAATCAGGTCTTGGTTCGTCCCGAGCGACAGCACTTTAGTTGACAAATATGCCTTTCTTCAGTAAACTAATTATAATGATTATAAAGAAGTAATCTTTATGGATTGGAGTGTTGGCGATGTCTGAAGTGTTCTTGAAAGACGCGCTTGTCACATTGAAGGAGAGCGGTGTTCGTATTACACCGCAGAGGCATGCCATTTTAGAATTTCTCATTTCCTCCGAGACGCATCCAACAGCTGATGAAATATATAGAGCGCTCGAAGCTGATTTTCCAAATATGAGTGTTGCGACCGTATATAATAATCTGCGTGTTTTCCGGAATGCCGGGCTTGTAAAGGAACTAACATATGGAGATTCTTCGAGCCGTTTCGATTTCGTTACACATGATCATTATCACATCATCTGTGATAACTGTGGCAAAATCGTAGACTTCCATCATCCCGGGCTGGAGGAAGTCGAGCATCTCGCTTCCCATGTTACAGGATTCGAAGTGAATTCACATCGTCTTGAAGTATATGGAACATGTCCTGAATGTGCATCAGGCGCCAATAAAGCAGAATAAGAAAACCGGTTCCGAGGTTGAGATACGGAACCGGTTTTTTTATTTCTTTTCTGGCGAGTCTTTTTTATTCGTCGGTCGGTTATATGCTACATCGAATTCCTTGCCTTCCAATGAAGGGTCCAACGTGAGCGGCTCTCTGCAATGTCCGCACATATCAACCCGACCAAGCATTTTAGTCGCTTTACCGCAATTTGGACAGACGATCTGTACAGCTCTCGTTGACAAAGTTCCTATCCAAGCGTAAACAACAGTACTACCAAGAATGGCTAGGAGTCCAAGAATCATGAATATCAACATGATGATTTCATTATTTCTGAAGAATATGCCCAGATACATAATGACAACCCCGATGAAAATAAGGGAGAGCGCAAATGACCGGATCCGGTTTATTTTATTTTTATAAGGTTTCATCCGTAATCCTCCTTAGAATGAATGATAGTAAATACGAAACGTCTATAGAAAGGAAATGAACGTTCCTCAATTAATATAGCACATATTCCATTTGCATCATATTTTACGAATTTTGATTGAAGGGTTTTTGAGAAGGTGCGTCGAAGAAATAGAATTGGAGGTGTCATAATGGAACAGGTTCTTAGACCGATTTACCAAGAACGCGCTAGCTCGCCTGAAACACTAGGTGTCATTCTCGTTGAAAAAAGGGGTGCAGGCGATCCGATAACAGACACGTTTGACGAAATCATGCTTATCATTACATCTAATGAAGAAACGCCCATATATACAAAACACTACACAGACGGTACAGGGAAAGCTGCCATGCATGTCATCAGTGAAAAACAGCTGAGGAAATGGCTGCTGCTTGGGACAAGAAGAAAAGTCGTCGATTGGCTCTTCTATGGAAAGATCTTTTTCGATCGCAACGAGTTTGTCGAAGGCTTGAAAAATGAACTGAAGGAATATCCCTTCTATGGTAGGAAGATAAAGATGGGACTCGAGCTGTCGAGATTAGTTCGAGTGTATATGGAAGGAAAAATGTTTTTCGAACAGCAAAACTATATGGATGCGTATCATCATGCAATCCAATCCCTTCATCATCTTGCAAGGCTCACCGTCATTGAAAAGGGATTCGCTCCAGAAGTGACTGTATGGTCTCAAGTCAAAAAGATCGATCCGGCGATCTATAAACTATATGAAGAACTGATCATGAGCGAGGAGCCGATAGAGAAAAGATTAGAGCTTCTATTCTTGGCAAGTGAATTCTTCATCCATAACCGGACGCTGGACGGAGCAAGACATATTATGGACGTCATGTCGACGAAAGAGACATGGACAATCCAGGAGCTTCATGAGCATGAGGAGTTACAGATGTATTCGATCAATCTAGAAGTGCTCGTTGAGTTTTTAATTGAAAAAGGTTTTATTCAAATCGTGGAAAGTGAATCGAAAAATGAATATGTATTTCATAGAGACTACCGAGTAAACCCTGAGGACTGATAGGAGAATGTGAAACTGTTGATTTGCGCTGCAGGCGGACGCTTTCCGGGGGGCGGGCGGTGAGCCTCCTCGGTCGCTACGCTCCACTGCGGGGTCTCACCTGTCCCGCGAATCCCCCAGGAGTCGCCGCCTTCCGCTTCAATCAACGGAACTCCTTATTCAATCAAATCAAGGCCCATTCTACGAATTTGGAGCTTTAATAAGTTTTTTCGTTTTTAGTGTTGACTTATGAAAACAACCCATGCTATTATAGTAAACGTCGCTGAGGGAGTTAGTTACTTAGCTTCGAAACAAGTTTTAAAAACTAATTTTAAAAAGCTCTTGACTCTACAGAGCAACGATGGTAGATTAGAGAAGTCGCTTTTGAAGAAGCGAAACAAGAGAAGTAAAACGAACCTTGAAAACTGAACAGCAAAACGTCAACAAATAAAGTCTTGCAACCGACCTGTCGGCGAAAAGACAAAACGAATCTTCGGATTCGAAATTGACATCTTAAATGATGCCAGCAAGAAACTCGAGCTACTCGAATTTCTCTATTATGGAGAGTTTGATCCTGGC